>JBFZER010000353.1:0-4370 GCA_041306765.1 Spirochaetota bacterium
CGAGGTCTACGAGGTCCTGGTGGAAAAAGGCCAGAAGACGGTCAGCCGGGAGACTCCCGCGGTGCGGGATATCCTGGACAAGATCGCGGAACTCGAAAAGAATGTGGAAGAGAAGGAAATACAGTTCCGGAAGCTCGGCGGGAAGGAAGAGGACCTGAACAAGGCCTGATCCCGGGACCCCGCTGGATCGGGACTCGCCGCGAAGGAAGGCACCCGGTTTCCGGCGGCTCTAAGTCTTCGTAACCCGGCAGATGTACATGGGGCCCGCCCCCTGGGCCGCATCCGGCAGGACCAGGATCCCGTATTCCGTACTCTCGAAGGTCGGCGCGTCCGGTCCGGCTTCCCCGGACAGGACCGGCTGGAATCGGGCCCGATCCCCGTACTTCGAGGCCAGCCGGCCCGCCACCCCGTCGTTCTCCTCCGGGGACAGGGCGCAGGTGGAGTAGATCAGGGATCCGCCGGGCTTGAGCAGGAGGAAGGCCGCGGACAGCAGGGCCCACTGCCGGGCAGCCAGGTTCCGGACCCGGGCCTCCGACCAGAGGGCCAGGTGGGCCGGCGAAGCCAGAACGTGCCGTTCGCTGGAGCAGGGTGCGTCCAGGAGTATGGAATCCCAGGCGTCCCTCTCCCTGCGGGCCCGGGCGGCCGCGTCGAAACCCGTCACCGTAACCCGCGCCAGGAGCGGCTCCGGCAGGTGGCTGTCCAGCACGTCCCGGAGTCGCCGCCTGCGGTCCGCCGAGAGTTCGTTGCAGGTCAGGGATAGACCGGGCCGGAAGGCGATGCGGGAGGCCAGGACCAGGGACTTGCCCCCCGGGGCGGCGCAGGCGTCCAGGACTCGCCCCTCCTCGGGCAGGGGAAGGCTGCGGGCGGCCAGGACGGACGCCCGGTCCATGCGGTAGGGGGCCGCGAGGCCTTCCGAGTACGCAACGGTGTCCGGCGGCCCCTCCAGGGCTTCCAGGAGTCCCGGGAACCGTTCCCCGAACGCCGCCCCGTACCTGCCCAGGAAAGCATCCCTGCCCCGGCTTTCCGGTTTCTTCCCCATGCGGAATTGACACTCCCTCCCCGCCCGACTAGACTCGTCGGCGCCGCGGATTCGATAGAACATACCCTGCCCGGCGGCGGAACGGAAAGGACCCCATGCGCCGAGCCGTACTCTTCGACCTGGACGGGACCC
This sequence comes from Spirochaetota bacterium, assembly GCA_041306765.1. Classification (GTDB taxonomy): domain Bacteria; phylum Spirochaetota; class Spirochaetia; order Treponematales; family UBA12059; genus JAAYUR01. The sequence goes on from JBFZER010000353.1 coordinate 1,172, forward strand.
TCGTCGACACCTTGCCGGACATTTCGGACGTCATGAACGCCGCCCTCGCGGAGCGGGGCTTCCCTCCCCTGGCCCCGGCGGAATACCGATCCCGGGTGGGATGGGGATCCCGGGAGCTCTCGCGCCTGTGCCTGCCCGAAGACCGGCGCACCGACCAGGAGATCCGCTTCCTGGACCTGGAGTTCCGCAGGCGCTACGAAGCCGCGCCCGTGGTTCGATCCGCGCCGTATCCCGGAATCCCGGAAGCCCTGGCCTACCTGGAAAATCGGGGGGTTTCCCTTTCCATCCTGAGCAACAAGCCCGACGAAGCCGTTGCGCCCCTTCTTTCCGCGCTGTTCCCGGAGATCCGGTTCTTCCGCGCCCTGGGGGTCCGGGAGGGGGCACCCCGGAAACCCGACCCCGCGGGCGCTCTCCGGATCGCCCGGGACCTGGGCCTGCCTCCCGGCCGGGTATTCTTCGTGGGGGATTCCGCCGTGGACATGCGGACCGCCCGGAACGCGGAGATGGTTCCGATCGGCGTCGCCTGGGGATACCGGGAGGTCTCCGAACTCCGGGCGGAGGGTGCCGCTCGAATCCTGGAGCGGACCGCCGACCTGGCCGACCTGGCGGCGGAGGACGGATCGGATCCCCGAAAGTTCCCCGGACCGCGGGAATCGACTATACTGTAGACGTACCGCCCGCCCCGGGCCGCCACGGCCTTGAGCGGCCTCGACCCCACGCCTAGGAGGAGAGCATGGACAGGAAGGATCTGCTGGAACGGGCCCGAACCTATATCGGACAGGAAACCGAATCCGCCTTCCGGGAGGAAGTCGAGGACCTTCTGGCGCGGGAGGACTGGAAGGAGCTGGAGGACCGCTTCTACCGGGACCTGGAGTTCGGGACGGGGGGTCTGCGCGGCCGCATCGGCGGAGGCACGAACCGGATGAACCTGCTGGTGGTCCGCAAGGCCACCCAGGGGATGTGCGACTACCTCAAGTCCGCCCTGCCCGGCAAAAAACTCTCCGCCTGCATCGCCTACGATTCCCGGCGCTACTCCGCGGCCTTCGCGGAGGCGGCGGCCCTGGTCTTCGCGGCCAACGGCATCAAGGCCTGGCTCTTCAGCTCCCTTCGCCCCACCCCCGAGCTATCCTTCGCCATACGTCTTCTCAAGGCGGACACCGGGGTGGTGGTGACCGCCAGCCACAACCCCCCGGCGTACAACGGGTACAAGGCCTACTGGGGGGACGGGGCCCAGGTCATAGCCCCCCACGACGAGGGCATCATAGCCCGGGTGAACTCCGTTGGAACCGTGCGGACCATGGATCGGACCGAGGCCTTGAAAGCCGGCCTCCTGGCCGTGGTGGACCGGGAGGTTGACGAGCCCTACGTCGCCCTGGTCAAGTCCACGCTGTTCCGGCCGGCCCTGATCAAGGAGATGGCCGGGAGCGTGAAGATTGTCTATTCCCCCCTGCACGGCACGGGGGCCCTCCACTTCGAGCGCGTCATGGGCGACCTGGGACTCACGGTCGTAACGGTCCCCGAGCAGAAAGAACCGGACGGGGAGTTCCCCACCGTCTCCTATCCCAACCCGGAGGAGGCCGCGGCCCTGAAGATGGCCCTGGACCTGGGACGCGCCGTGAAGGCCGACGTGGTGATGGCCACGGACCCCGACGCCGACCGCCTGGGCATCGCGGTGCCCGACGGGAAGGGGGATTTCGCCCTGATCTCGGGCAACCAGCTGGGAGCCCTCCTGGCGGACTACATCCTCCTGTCCCGCAGGGAAGCCGGAACCCTGCCGCGCAAGCCCGCCACCATCAAGAGCATCGTGACCACCGAGCTCCAGGCCCGGATAGCGGAAGCATACGGAGCCGTCTGTTTCGACTGCCTCACGGGATTCAAGTGGATAGCCGACCTCATGCGCAGGTTCGAAACCGACGGCGCGGGCTTCGAGTTCGTCTACGGCACCGAGGAGAGCTACGGCTACCTGGTGGAGAACGAGGTGCGGGACAAGGACGGTATCTCCGCGGCGGCCATGACCGCAGAGATGACCCTCTACTGGCGCAGCCAGGGGAAGAGCCTCCTGGAGCGCCTGGACGACCTGTATCGGAAGTACGGGTTCTACGAGGAAAAGGGCATCAGCAAGTATTTCGAGGGGGCCTCCGGAATGGCCGTCATGGGAGGGATCATGGAGACGTACCGGAAGGCACAGCCGTCTTCCTTCGGCGGAACGGCCGTGGTCCGGATCCGGGACCTCAAGGCCGGGAAGGTCTGGGAGCCCGCCCGGCCCCGATCGGAGGCCGCCGCAGGCCTGCCCGCAAGCGACGTCCTCCAGTGGTGGCTGGCGGACGGCACCCTGGTGACCGTGCGCCCGAGCGGGACGGAGCCCAAGATCAAGTATTACATACTTGCCCGTACCGAGGTACGGGGGGACGCCCTGGACTCCGCCCGGACGGAGAGTTCCCGCAAGATCAAGGCCATCGAAGCCGATATCCGGGCCGTCGTGGACTCGAAGTGAACCGGTACGGATTCCTCCGGCGGATCCGGACCCGCCCGAACCAGGTCCGTCCCGCCCCCCGGCCGGGACGCATGGGCCTCGCGGAGCTTCGGGAGCTCTGGGGCCGGGCGTCCTTCGCGGCCCTGGACTTCGAGACCACGGGTCTGGATTCCCGCTCGGACCGGATCTGCGAGATCGGCGCCGTGAGGCTATCGGAGAGCGGCGAAGAACTGGCGAGCCTGGAACTCCTGGTGAACCCCGGGCGCCCCATCCAGCCGGAAGCCTCCCGGGTCAGCGGGATCACGGACGAGATGGTGAAGGACGCCCGGCCCGTCGAGGACGCCCTCCCGGAGCTGCTGGCCTTCCTGGGAGACTCGGTGATCGTCGCGCACAACGCGTCCTTCGACCTCGGCTTCCTGAAAACCGCGGCGGAGAGGGCTGGCCTTCCCTCGGTTCCGAACCGCGTGGCGGATACCCGGGACCTGGCCCGGGAAGCCTTTCCCGGCCTGCCGTCCTACGCCCTCCAGAGCCTGGCCCGGTCCTTCGGCCTGGCCTCCGGAAACGCCCATCGGGCCTGCGACGACGCGCGCACCTGCGCCCGCCTCCTGGCCCTGTGCGCCCGGGCCGGAGCGGACCGGCCGGTCGCCGCGCGCGACGCGGGAGCCTCCGGATAGCGATGGCCGAGCTCCCCGCCCCGGACGCCGCGAACCGCCGCGCCCGTGCCCT
>JBFZER010000354.1:0-2610 GCA_041306765.1 Spirochaetota bacterium
TCGCCTCGGTTCCCGCCCGATGCCGGGCCCTGTACTCGGGGTTGCCCCCCAGCTTGATGTCCGTGCCGCGGCCGGCCATGTTGGTCGCGATGGTCACCGAGCCCTTGGCGCCCGCTTCCGCTATGATCATGGCTTCCCGGGCGTGGTTCTTGGCGTTCAGCACCTCGTGGCGTATCCCCCGCTTTGTGAGCTGGGCGGACAGTTTTTCGGACTTGTCGATGCTTACCGTGCCCACCAGGACCGGCTGGCCGCGCTTGTGGGCGTCGGCGATCTCGTCGCAGATGGCGTCGAATTTCTCCTGCTCGTTCAGGAACATGAGGTCGTCCTCGTCGTTCCGGACAACGGGCATGTTCGTGGGGATCACGACCACGTCCAGGTTGTAGATCTTGGAGAACTCCGGCGCCTCGGTGTCCGCCGTACCCGTCATGCCGCAGATCTTGCCGTACATTCGGAAGAAATTCTGGAAGGTGATCGTGGCCAGGGTGCGGTTGCGCCGGGCCACCTTGATCCGCTCCTTGGCCTCGATCGCCTCGTGGAGGCCGTCGGAGTACCGGCGGCCGTGGAGGATACGGCCCGTGAACTCGTCCACGATCTGGATCTGGCCTTCCGCCACGACGTATTCCACGTCCGCGTGGAAGAGGGTGTGTGCCCGCACCGCCTGGGTGAAGTAGTGGACGAACTCGAAGTTGCCTTCCTCGAAGAGGGATCCCTTGATGAGCCCCCGCTTCTGCAGAAGATCCTCCATCTTGTCCAGTCCCTGGGGGGTGAAGGAGACCCGCTTGGACTTCTCGTCGATCTTGTAGTCCCCCTCCAGGATCTCGCCCTCCTCCTCCCGGGGATATTCTCCGGTCCGGGGGTCCTTCTTGACCTCCGCAAGCTGGCCGATGAAGCGGTTCACCTCGTTGAACTTGACGGTGTCGTCCTCCGCGGGGCCCGAGATGATCAAGGGCGTCCGGGCCTCGTCGATGAGGATGGAGTCGATCTCGTCGATGACGCAGTAGTTGTGGCCCCGCTGGACCCGGCCTTCCGGGGACCAGACCATGTTGTCCCGGAGGTAGTCGAACCCGAACTCGTTGTTCGTACCGTAGGTGATGTCCTTGGCGTAGGCGGCCTTCCGCGCGTCGTTGTCCATCCGGGAGAGAATGGCTCCCACGGAGACACCCAGGTAATCGTACACCGGTCCCATCCACCCGGCGTCGCGTTCCGCCAGGTAGTCGTTTACGGTGACGACATGGACTCCCTTGCCGGACAGGGCGTTCAGGTACACCGCGCCGACGGAAGCAAGGGTCTTGCCCTCGCCGGTCTTCATCTCCACGATCTTACCCTGGTGCAGTACGATGGCTCCCAGGATCTGCACGTCGTAGGGGCGCTCCCCGAGAACCCGGCGGGCGGCCTCCCGGGCCAGGGCGAAGGCTTCGGGCAGGAGGTCGTCCAGGCTTTCGCCCTCCCGGTGGCGGCGCTTCAAGTCCTCGGTGGCCTGGCGGAAGCCCCGGGGGTCCAGGGAATTCGCCCAGGATTCCTTGGCGTTCACGGCATGGAGCAGGGGAAGCAGGGTCTTTATATCACGCTCGTGCTTGGAGCCTACGAGGGCTGTCAGGGGATTGAATGCCATGGGGTAACTGTACCCTCCCGGCGCGGGAGCGGTCAAGAATGGCCCCCCAGTGCTTGACGGAGGCCCCGCGTTGCTTCACTCTAGGCTTGATGAACACCCGTAACGCAATCCGCCCGGCGGCCCTCTTCGCAGCATTGGCGCTGTTCGCCTCGGTCCTGGGCTCCTGCTCCCGATTTTCGGAAACAGTCCGGGAAGTCAAGAGAGAGTCCCTCTTTTCCCTGGGCTACGGCACGCTGGAGGACCAGCTGGACCTCTTCCGCGTGGAGGGGATGGCCCCCCCGGCAAAGACGCGCATCGCCATGCGGGACGGGATATTCTTCCTGGCCAACGGGAACGGCGCCAAGGTCCTGACCCTGTCATCCTTCGGGGACCTCTTGTCCATGGTCTACAACCCCGAGCGGAACCCTCCGCCGGTGGTGCTGTCCCAGCCGGGCGCATCCTCCTCGGGCCGCGCCGCCCGGCCGTATCCTTTCCTGTCTCCCGGGGAGATCGCCGTGGATTCCCGGAAGCACGTCTACGTGGAGGACCGCCTGCCGCCGGACCGGCGCGCCTTCGACGCCGGGACGAACACGGCCCTGGAGTACGTCGTCCTGCGGTTTTCCACGGAGGGCAGGTTCATCGACTTCCTGGGGCAGGAGGGCATCGGCGGGACGCCGTTCCCGGTCATCACGGGGGTCCATGTGACGGCCCAGGACGACTGCGTGGTTCTCAGCATGACCCGGGAGGCCTGGCTGGTGTACTGGTTCGATTCCCGGGGGCTCCTCAAGTCCACGGTCCGCATCCGGCGGGATTCCCTTCCCCTCCCGGACGAGCGGAACCTCGTTCCCTCCCTGGAACGCATTTTCCCCGACCCGGACGGGGACGGCATCTACCTCAAAATTGATTACTACGCCGAATCCATCGACCCGGCCACCAAGACCCGTTCCGGGATCAGCTATGACAGGGCCTTCGTCTACCGGATGGATTCGCGCACGGCGGCCTATACGGACCGCTTCGAG
>JBFZER010000355.1:0-2850 GCA_041306765.1 Spirochaetota bacterium
CGCGCCGGATCCACGGACACCCCCGCCCTGATCAAGGCCCTGGAGGCCACCAAGTACGAGTCCCCCCTGGGCCAGACCATCACTTTCACCCCCGCCAAGATCATCAAGCACCAGGGCGTGAAGAACCAGAAGATCCTGCAGTGGCAGAGCGGCCGCCAGGAGGTCATCTGGCCGTTCGAGTCCGCCACCGCCAAGCCCGTGTACCCCTTCCCCAAATGGAAGTGATCGCGGCCGGGCGATGATACCCGCCGTCGGCCCTTCGGGGCCGGCGGCTTATTTTCGAATAAAGGGAACCCGATGGCGAACAAACGGAATTTGACGGTCGGCCTGGCCCTCGGCGCGGTCGTGGTCGGCATCCTGGTGTGGCGCCCCACCGTGCTCATCTACGGCCTGCAGGCGGCGGGTCTCTACGCCTCCATCGCGATACCCATGGGCCTGATCCTGGGTATCGTGCACATCGTGAACCTGGCCCACGGGGAGTTCATGATGGCGGCGTCCTACCTGACCTACATGGTCTGCGCGGCTTCGGGAATGGACCCCTACCTCGCTCTTGTGCCGGTGGCGGCCGTCACCGCGGCCTTCGGCTTCGTCATCTACAAGCTGACCATACGGCAGGCCCTCAAGGCCCCGGAGCTGAACCAGCTGATCCTGACCTTCGGGCTGGCCATACTCCTGACCCAGGCCGCCAACCTTCTGTTCACGTCCCAGACCCGCAAGCTCTCCTTCGAGTACGTCTCCGCGTCGGTGGACATAGGGGAGCTTTCCTTCGGGATCTACAACTTCGTGTTCGTCGCCATCGCGGTGGCGATGGTAGTGGGCCTCCGGCTCTTCCTGACCCGGACGAAACCGGGCAAGGCCGCCATGGCGGTGGGGCAGAACCCCCGGGGAGCGGCGATCGTCGGCATCGACGTGGACCGGACCTACGCCCTGGTATTCTCCCTGGCCTCCGCCCTGGTGGGCATGATGGGGGCGGTGTTCATCACCCGTTCCTCGATCTTCCCGGCGGTCGGAAGCCCCTTCACCATGAAGAGCTTCTGCCTCATCGCCATGGCCGGGGTGGGGAACATCTTCGGGATCCTCGCCTCCAGCGTCCTTCTCGGGGTGTCCGAGAATTTCCTCAAGGCCTTCCGCGGAACCCGCGGATGGGCGGACATCGTCTTCTTCGTCCTGATCATCACGGTGATCCTGGGGCGCTCGATCCGGGGGAAAAAGGCATGAAGCGGAACACCCAGTACGCCCTGGCCGCCGCGGCCGCAGTCCTCATGGCCGCCCTTCCCGCCTTCCTGGGCGCCTACCCCCTGAACGTGGCCCGGAGCGTCATGACCTACATGGCCCTTGCGGTCAGCTGGGACATGCTGCTCCGGTCCGGGCAGATCTCCTTCGGGATCGCGGGACTTTTCGGGCTGGGGTCCTACGCCTCGGCCCTCCTGGTGCTGCGGGCGGGCATGGACCCCGCACTCAGCCTGGTCTTCGCGACCCTCCTCACCGGAGCCCTGGCCTTCGCGATCGGCTTCGCGGTCCTCCGACTCCGGGCCATGTACTTCTCCATCACCACCCTGGCCCTGGCGGAGATCTTCCGGATCGTCCTGCACAACCTGCACGACTTCTCCGGCGGACCCGAGGGGGTCGTGCTTCCGGGGGTGATCTTCGGCGGCGACTCCCACTCCCTCTACTGGCTCTGCCTGGGGGGTCTTGCCGTGACCCTGGGAGTCTCCTGGTACTTCGAGCGGAGCAAGCTGCACCTGGCCCTGACGGCCATCCGGAACGACGAGACCAGCGCCCGGTCCAGCGGAGTGGACATCTTCCGCTACCTCCTGGTCGCCTTCACGGTCACCTCGACCCTCCAGGGCATGATGGGGGCCATCCAGGTCCAGTCCTACGGCTTCACCACCCCCGAGACGGCCTTCGACGCGAACTTCACCCTCCTGCCCCTGGCCATGGCCCTGCTGGGGGGCATCCACAGCACCATCGGCCCCATGGCGGGGGCGGTCCTCCTGGGCATAGCCTCGGAGTGGCTCAAGCTCAAGATCCCCTACGGCCACCTGGTGGTCTACGGGATCATCATCGTGCTGGTGATCCTGCTCATGCCCCGGGGCCTTGTCGGGCTGGCCAGGAAACGCCGGGCCGGGAGGAGCGCATGAAAACCCTGCAGACCGAAGGCCTTACCAAGCGCTTCCTGGGCCTGGTGGCGGTCAACGACGTCACCTTTTCCCTGGACGCGGGAGAGATCCTTGGGATCATCGGCCCCAACGGGGCGGGCAAGACCACCTTCATCCACCTGGTGTCCGGCATCCTCATGCCCAGCTCCGGCAAGGTCCTGTTCAAGGGCCGGGATGTCACCTGGACCCCCGCCCACGAGCGGGCCCGGATGGGCATAGCCCGGACCTTCCAGCTCATCCACCCCCTGGAGAATCTTTCGGTGATAGAGAACGTGATGATCGGCGCGGTCTTCAGTCGGGGACAGAACCTCCGGGAAGCCCGTACGTCCGCGGAGCGCATCTGCGAATCCCTCCAGCTGGGGGACCTGGGGCGCGACACCGCCAGCCTGTCCATCCTGGAGATCAAGAAGATGGAGATCGCCCGGGCCCTGGCCAACGGGCCGGAGGTCCTCTTCCTGGACGAGGTGATGGCGGGGCTCAACACCGACGAGACCCGGCAGATGATCTCCATGGTTCGCACGATTGCCAAGGAGAGCGGGCTGGCGGTGGGGGTGGTGGAGCACGTGATGGGGGTGATCCGGGAGTTGACCGAGCGGGTCATCGTCCTGGAGGCCGGCGAGCTGATCGCCGAGGGCCCGTACTCCGAGGTTTCCAAGAACCCGAGGGTCATCGAGGCCTACCTGGGAGGCGC
>JBFZER010000356.1:0-14840 GCA_041306765.1 Spirochaetota bacterium
TCCGGGCTGCGGGTATCAGGGTGATGTTGATGTGGAGGTTTTCCTTCACCCCCAGGCCCATGCTGATGAATATGAACCAGACCGCCAGGAGCAGGGCCACTTCCTCGGACCACATCAGGCCGCTGTTGAAGCCGTACCTTAGGACCACGTTGGTGAAGATGACCAGCACCATGGCCACCATCATGGCCTTGGCAAGGTAAACCAGGGCGATGTGCAGGAGATTGAAGAACCGTACGACGTTCCGTCCCATGAGTCCGCCTCCCCCCGGGCATGGAAACGGGCGGGGGCCCGGAAGGCCGTCCGCCCGATTCCGAACCGGAGATGCTTCGTTACTTGACTTCGCTGATCCGCTGGACCAGGTACCGGATCGCGGCGGGCTGCTTGTCGTACAGACCCTTCATGGCCGCCTGCCAGGGGGCCTTGTCGGTGATCACGGTGATGGTGTTGCCCGCGGCGCGGACCTTGGCCTCCGAGGCCTTCTCCCGCTCCGCCCAGAGCTTGCGCTGGTAGGGGATGGCGTCCAGGGCGGCCTGCTTGACCAGTTCGAGGTCCTTCGCGGAAAGCTTGGACAGGGAGATCTTGGAACCGACGATGATCTCCGGCACCCGGGTGTGCTCGTCCAGGGTGTAGAACTTGGCCACCTCGAAGTGGCTGGTGGACTCGTAGGAGGGCCAGTTGTTCTCGGCCCCGTCGATGACCCCGGTCTGGAGGCCCGAGTAGACCTCGCCGTAGGGCATGGGGGTCGCGGTAGCGCCGAGGCCCTGGACCATGCCGACCATCAGTTCACTCTCCTGTACGCGGATCTTCAGGCCCTTGAGGTCTTCGGGCTTGGAGACCGGGCGCTTGGAGTTGTAGAAATTGCGGGCGCCGGGCTCGAACCAGCCGATGCCCACGAAGCCGGAAGGCTCCAGGGAGGCGAAAAGCTCCTTGCCGATCGGGCCCAGGAGGACCTTCCACATGTGGTCTTCCGAGCGGTACAGGTAGGGAAGCTGGAGGGCGTTGAAGACCGGGACGAAGGAGGCCAGCGGGGAAATGCTGACCCGGGTGAAGTCGATGGCGCCGAACTGCACCTGCTCGATGACGGCCTTCTCCTGGCCCAGCTGGGATCCGGGGTATACCTCGATCACGATCCGGCCCTTGGAGCGTTCCTTGACCAGCTCCGCGAACTTCATGTCCCCCAGGGTGGTGGGGTAGTCCGCCGGATGGGTCTCGGCCAGCCGGAGAACTATGGTCTTCTGGGCCGTCGCCATGGAGACGACGAGGACGAGGGTCAGCGCCAGCAGCAGCGCTTTCTTCAGGTTCATGGTTCCTCCTATGATACAAGAGAAATAGGGCACGGTTCAGGATACGGCAGATACGGCGATCGCGGGCGAGGAAATTCTTGCGTAATGGGGTACTTTCTTGACGCCCCCGGAGCCGGGTCCGCCTACCCGGAACCCGACAGGTATGCCGCGGGGCTCACACCCTCGTATTTCCGGAAGACCCGGCAGAAATAGGCGGTGTCCTTGAACCCGACCAGGGCTCCCGCCTCCTTGACCCGGTAGTTGCCGGTGAGCAGGAGGCGCTTGGCGGCGTCGATGCGGAGACGGCAGAAGACCTGGACGAAGGTTTCCCCCCGGTGGCGCCGGAACAACCGGGAGAGGTGGGACGGCGCGGTGCCGACGGACCGGGCGACGTCCGCCAGGGAGAGGTCCTCCGCCAGGTGTTCCCGGAGGTAGGCCACCGCCCGCTCCACCGCTCCGGGGCCGGGTCCTTCCCCCCCCCCGGCGCGGGCCCCGTCATCATCCGTTCCGGGGCTGAGAACCACGACGGGGCGGTCGATCCTCGCCAGGGCCGCCGCCTGCCGGGCTTCCCGGAACCGGGGCAGGCCGTCCGGGGAGGCGCAGGCCCCCGCCAGGATCCGGACGCCCAGGGAAGACCGGAGTTCCGTCGCCAGGTCCGCCAGGATCCGCCGTATCGCATCCGGGGCGTCGAGCCCCGGAGAGGCATCGGGTGCGGGCGCGACAACCATGCAGCGAAGCTCGGTCTCGCCGTCCCCGGTAAGGGCGTACCACCCCGCTTCCCGGAAGCGCCGTTCCAGGAGCTCCAGGGTCCCCCGGGCCCGGGCACGGCGGACGGTGGGGCCGGAATCCTGGGCCGCGGGTGCGGCGGACCTGAGGGCCAGGGCCGCGACGGTCCGGTTTTCGAAGCCCTTCAGCCGCAGGAAGGATGCCAGCCTGGAAGGGTCGGCTTCGTCCCGGCCCGGGTCCCTCCCGAATTCCCGGCCCAGGTCCCGGCCTAGGTCGGCCCGGAGCTCCTCCTCCAGGAGGGCCAGGGCCTGGACACCGTCTCCGAGGCTGCCCCGGGCCCGGCGCTCCTGGCAGATCCGGTCCAGGACTCGCCGGGCCATGGCCAGCACCTCCCCGGCGGCAGCGGGCTTGACCAGGTATTCGTCCACCCCCAGCCGCAGGGCTTCCCGGGCGTAGTCGAATTGGTCGAAGGCGGTGACGAAGACGATGTGGATGCCCGGGCAGTCCCGGCGCAGGGCCCGGGCCGCCGCCAGGCCGTCCATGCCGGGCATGCGGATATCCAGGAAGGCCAGGTCGATTCCGCCTCCCGCCGCGGCCTCCACAGCCTGGCGTCCGTTGGCGGCCTCGACCAGTTCGATGCCCCTGTCCGCCAGGCCCGCGAGGATGTGGGCCAGGGCCCGGCGCTCCAGCTGTTCGTCGTCGGCGATCAGGATCCGGAAGCTCACGGCCGGCTCTCCGCGCCGGGGTCCGCGGGAAGTCCGATGCGCACCAGGGTTCCCGAGCCCGGCTCGCTGCGCACCGTCAGGCGGGCCGAGGGACCGTAGCGCAGCTCCAGCCGCTTCCGCACGTTGGCGATGCCGATGCCCTCGTTCGTCCGGTCCGCCGCCCGGGTACCCCTCGGCCTGCTCGGCTTCAGCGGCATGCCCACCCCCGTGTCCCGGATGTCCAGGATGAGCCGCCCCCTGCGGATCCGGGCGGAAATCTCGACGCTGCCGCCCTCCTCCCGGGGCTCGATGCCGTGACGGACGGCGTTCTCCACGAAGGGCTGGATCGTGAACCGGGGTATGGGGATGCCCCGGACCTCCGGGGAAGACTCCACGGTCCAGCGCAGACGCTCCCCGAAGCGCAGGCGCTGGAAGGCCAGGTACTCCTCCACGATGGCCAGCTCCTCCCGGAGGGGAACCATGGATTCCGGGGCGCCCAGGGCATACCGGAACAGGCGCCCCAGGGCCAGGGAGAGGGCTTCGGTCTGGCGCGCCCCTTCCAGGAGGGCCGTCCGGGCTATGGTGTTCAGGGCGTTGAAGAGGAAGTGGGGCTGGATCTGGTCCTGGAGGCTGATGAACTGGGCCTCCCGCAGGGCCCGCTCCTTGTCCATAAGCTGGCGCTCCTCCTCCCGGAGGCTGCGCTCCAGCTCGGCCTTGCCCCGGAGGTCCACGACCATGGAGGCTATGCTCCTGCTCATGGTGTTGAACGAGCGGGCCAGGATCTCCACCTCGTCGCCGGTGTCGGCGCGCACCTCGGGCAGGTTCAGCTCCCCGGCGGCGATGCGCTCGCTGGCCCGGGCCAGGCGCCGGATGGGGGCGGAGACGGAGGAGGAGATGGCCACCGCGGCCATCCCGAAGAGGATCACGAAGACGGAAAGGCCGCCGAGGGTCAGCCTGCGCAGGGAGGAAAGGCGCCGGGTCAGGGCCTGGTACCGGGCGTCCCCGTACTTCATGGCTTCCGAGAGGAAGGTCGAAAGGTAGCCGTCCATGTAGCCGGCGATGCGGCCCGCCCAGGCCATGTCCTGGTACCAGTCCCGGTCGTTCGCCAGGCGCCGCCGCACCGCGGACTCGAGTTTCTCGAAGTAGGCCGTGATGCCCCGGTGGGTCGCCTGCTGGGCGAAGAAGGCGTCCAGGGATTCGGGCTCCGTTTCCTCCAGGTGCTGGATGACCAGGAGGAAATCCTGGAGGTCCTGCTCCAGGGCCAGGGAACCCGCGTCGGGGGCTTCCCGCATCAGGCGCTCCACCCGGGCATACTGGGCGGCCAGGCCCGCGCGCAGGCGGTGGATGGCGTGGTACCGGGCCAGGTTGCCCTCGAACTGCCGGATGGCGCCGAAGGAGACCACCTGGACCGAGAGGTCCAGGAGCACCACCGCCAGGATGGCCGCCCCGTAAAACGCCAGGAGCTTGGCGCGGATTCCGATCCGGATCCTCGGGCTTCCGGAAGTGCCGGGCGCGGCGCCCGCGGCCTGCGCTATGCCGGCAGGAGGGCCGGAAGCCCCGTCAGCGAGACCGTCTCGTACTTCCCCGGGCTGAGCCACTGACTGCGTACGTACCCCCAATCCGCCAGGACGCATCGGACCGGCCGCTCCGGCGATCCCTTGAAATGGTCGACCTGGTCGTCCACGAACACCGCCCGGGCGGCCCCCCGATCCGCGAGGACCCGGTCGATGAACCGGAGCTTAGGCTCCTTGCCGGAACACAGGACCCGGTCCGTCTCCCATTCGACCCCGTGATGCCGAAGGATCTCCAGGATGAAGGGGGCCTCCTTGGTGGACAGGATAAGGACATCACGGTTCGAGCGATTGCGCAACAGGATTTCCGCGACCCCCGGGTACAGGGGATTCAGGGCGAACCAGCGCTCCGGGTCGCGCTCCAGGAGCCCGCTCCGGGAGCGGTAGAAGAACTCATGGAAGAGCCCGTCCCGCTCCGCCTCCCGGGCCGCCAGGGCATCGAAGGCCTCCTGGGAGTCCAGGCGGATGCCCTCCCGGATCGCCAGGTGCAGGAGAAGGTAGTCGGCGCCCCGACGGATGAGGGGCCGCATCCGGGAGAACTCGGCCGCCTCCGGGGCGGAGGCCGGGGGCTCCGGCATCCCGAGGAAGAGGGTCCAGTAGGCGGTCCGGGATACGGCGTAGCACTCCGGCAGGCTGTCGCAGAGCACCCCGTCGAAGTCCAGGAACCACAGGGTTTCGTCCGGCGCCGGCCGGGCGTCCGGCTCTGTCCCCGGACCCGCGTCCGCCGGGCGGGCCGCGGCCTCGCCGTCCCTACCTGCCATGCGGCGGGGCTCCCAGCCGCTCGAGGTGCCTGCGGATGTGGTCCCCCACGCAGCCGTAGTGGAGCTCCTCCCGGTCCGTCAGAAACCGGAAGAGCCGGGGACCGGTGTCCGGGTCGTTCAGCAGGCCCCCGTAGCTCACGTGGAGGAGCTGGCGGCTCTCCGGCCGTTCGAGGTAGCCGGGAAGGTCCGCGTCCGGCACCCCCGCAGGGTCCGGAATCCGGGAGAGGTCCGGGGTGATGTGGTAGAGCTTCAAGGCGTCCGGGAAGTACTCGTAGGCTTTGGCCAGGAGGTCCCGGAAGAGCCCGGGGTCCTGGAGGGACGCGGCGTGCACCGCCTCCAGCCAGCTGGTGCCCGCGGTCTTCACGTGGACCCTCATGTCCGTGTGCCGGCCGATCGCCGGGTATACGCTGAACTTGTCGCTCCCGGAGTGGATGGAGATCTTGTAGCCTCCGTAGGCCCTGGCGATGGCGCAGTGAACCGCGAACTGCCTCTCGAAGTCCCCTGCATTCCCGATGTAGTCGATGCCTTTCTGGAACTCCCCGATGAACCGGGGAGCCAGGGAGTTGACCGTCACCCCCCTGCGGGCCAGTTCCGACGCTATGTACAGGTGGTGGGCGGGCACTGTGGGCGCCGTGGTCTCGTCGATGCTCACCTCCAGGTCGTAGGCTTCCCCCCGGCGGGACCGGAGGTGGCGGTCCACCTCCCCGGTGAACTCCAGGGCCTTCCAGTACATCAGGGCGCAGCGCTTGGCCTCGACATCGGAGACCGCGATGGAGACGGGCCCGAGGGAGAAAGTCCTCCCGGCATAGTCGTCCAGGGTCCGGCGCCGGGGAGGCTCCGCCAGGCGGGCGAAGGCTTCCTCAACGGCCGCGTCGGTCCAGGAGGCGGGGGCGGGGTCCATGACCTCCGTCAGGTCCAGGGTGATCATGGGCATCCCCGCGTCCAGGGCCGTGTCGATGTCCGGGATGTTCTTGAGGTGGTCCCCGTCGGCGCCGAAGCCCCGGTCGAAGCCCTCCTGGAGGGCCGCGAAGGCGGCGTCCTTGACCACCCGGGGGTAAGTCCGTCCGGTGAGCTTGAGCTCCCGCATGGACAGCTGGGCCAGGACGGGACTGACCCGGAAACCCCGGGCCGCGCGGATGTGGCCGGGCCCGGCCATGCCCAGCCGGTCCCCGCAGCCGACGGTGGTGCGCTCTTCCCTCAGGGATGCGGGGGCCAGGAAGGGAAGGCGCTCCTTGATCGCGAGGTAGTTGTTCCAGGAGCGCGGGCCGTCCAGGATCTTCCATCCCGCGGCGGAGGATCGCTCGCCCTCGAAGTCCCGGGGTATCTCCTCCCGGGACAGGACCACAAGGCGCTTCCCGTCCCGCTCGTTCATCGGGGCGTCCGGGGCGGCCGGAACCCCCGTACCCGCCAGGAGGAACCGGAGATTGCCCTCCGCGAAGAGGGACCTCGGGTAGTAGAAGACCCCGCCTCCCAGGTCCGTGCGGCCGAAGGACCGCTCCCGCCGGGCGGCCAGGTCTTCGGGCTTCGCTTCCAGCAATCCCTGACGGCCCAGGGCCGCCAGGAGGAGTTCCCGGTTCCTTTGTATCGTCAATTCGCTCCGTTCCATGATAGGTGGACTCTCCTTATGAAGTATGCGCCCCGCGGGGGCGGCCCGGGCGGACGGCGGTCAGGCCCGCACCCCCAGATCGATGCCGAAGTACGAGGCCGCGTTCCGGAAGCAGACGTCCTTGACCAGGTTCCCCGCCGCCTCGAGGTCCGGGGGGATCTCCCCCCGGTCCATCCATCCGCCCGTGAGATTGCACAGGATGCGGCGGAAGTACTCGTGCCGGGGGTAGGAGAGGAAGCTCCGGGAATCCGTGAGCATCCCCACGAAGGCCGACAGCAGGCCCATGCTGGCCAGGGCCGTCATCTGCCGCTCCATCCCGTCCTTCTGGTCGTTGAACCACCAGCCCGAGCCGAACTGGATCTTCCCGGCGCAGCGGCCGTCCTGGAAGGCCCCGGCCAGGGTCGCCAGGACCTCGTTGTCCCGGGGGTTGAGGACGTACAGGATGGTCTTGGGCAGGCGGTCGTCCCGGTCCAGGTCGGAAAGGAGCCGGGCCAAGCCCTCGGCCTGGGGCCAGTCCCCGATGACGTCGTAACCCGTGTCCGGCCCCAGGGCGGCGAACATCCGGGAGTTGACGTTCCGCAGGGCTCCCACGTGGAGCTGCATCGTCCATCCGGCTTCGGCGTCCATGCGCCCCAGGTCCGTGAGCAGGGCGCCCCGGAAGGCCAGGATGTCGGAGTCCGAGGGCCGGCGGCCGGCCTTGGCGTCCTTTAGGATCCTGTCCCGGTCCGCCGGGGACGCCGAGGGTACGGGCACGAACTGAAGCCCGTGGTCCGAGATACGGCAGCCCCGGGCGTGGAAGAAATCGTGCCGGTTTTTCAGGGCCGCGGCCAGGGACGGGTAATCCATCACCTTCAGGCCGGAGGCGGCCTCCAGGGCGGCGATCCAGGAGATCCAGCGTTCGGGGTTCTCCAGGGCGTGGGCCTTGTCGGGCCGGAAGGCGGGGAGGACCTTGACCGGGAAGGAAGCGTCCGCGGCGATGGCCTCGTGGTGCTCCAGGCCGTCCGTCGGGTCGTCGGTGGTGCAGATCCCGGCGACTCCGAAGCGCCGCACCAGGCCCCGGACGCGGAACTCCTCCCCGGCGAGCAGGGCATTGCAGCTGTCGTAGACGCGGTCCGCGGACTTTTCGTCCAGGAGCTCGTCGATCCCGAAGACCCGCAGGAGTTCCAGATGGGTCCAGTGGTAGAGGGGGTTGCCCAGGGTCTTGGGCACGGTCCGGGCCCAGGCCCGGAACTTCTCCCGGTCCGGGGCGTCCCCGGTTATGAGGCGCTCGGGGACCCCCGCGGTCCGCAGGGCTCTCCATTTATAGTGGTCCCCTCCCAGCCAGACCCGGGTGAGGTTCTCGAAGCGGGTGTTTTCCGCGATCTGGGCCGGGGGCACGTGGCAGTGGTAGTCGAAGATCGGCATGCCCTCGGCCCAGTCGTGGTAGAGGGCCCGGGCGTTTTCCCCCGATAGGAGGAAGTCCTCGTGGATGAAGCTGTTCATGCTAGATGTTCTGGACCAGGTAGCCGCCGTCCACGGGCACGGTGATCCCGGTCACGAAGCCCGCGGCCTTGTCGGAGGCCAGGTAGAGGCTGATCCCGGCGATCTCCGAGACGTCCCCGAATCGGCCGAAGGGGGTGTGGGCGATGACATCCTTCCCGCGCGGGGTCAGGTCCCCGGTCTTCTCGTCCACCAGGAGGGCCCGGTTCTGGTTGCCCAGGAAAAAGCCCGGGGCGATGGCGTTGACCCGGATGCCGTTCGGGGCGAATTCCTTGGCGCAGGCCATGGTCAGGTTCATCACTCCGGCTTTGGCCGCGTCGTAGGCCCAGACCCCGGACAGAGGGATGTAGGAGCCCATGGAGGCCAGGTTAAGGATGTTCCCCTTGATGCCCTTCTCGATCCAGAAGGCGGCGGTCACCTTGGTGGGGACCACGAGGCCGGCTACCAGGTTCAGCCGGAGGATGTCCTCGAAGAGGGGTACGTCGATCTCCCGGAAGGCGGACTTGCCCTTGTTTCCCCCCGCTCCGTTTACCAGTACATGGGGGCCTCCGAGCCCGGCGGCGGTGGCCTCCAGGGCCTTGCGCACCGAGGGTTCGGACAGGGCGTCCACCTCCACGGGCAGGATGCGGTCTGCGGCGTCCGCCAGGCCGGGCAGGGCTGACAATCTCTGCCGGGCCGCCTCGGCGAACTCCAGCTTGATGTCCCAGAGGGCCACCTGGGCGCCCGCCCGGAGGAAGGCCTCGGACATGGCGCCCGCGATCACTCCGCCGCCGCCCGTGATGGCCACGGTCTTGCCCTCCAGGGAAAACATCTCTTCCAGGTATGTCATCGCTCACTCCTTTGTCGGGTTGGTGTTCCAGCCGGACCCCCGGGGCGGTCCGGGGCGTCTCAGGCGCCCTTGACGAAATGCTTCTTGAACCGGATGTACCGGGGCAGGCCGCCCTCGATGGGCACCGGGACCTCCCCCTGGATCAGGGGCCGTGCGTAGCGCAGGAAGTCTCCGGTCACGGAGAACCCGTCGGCGCCGACCCAATCCTTGGGGAAGTATTTCTCCCCGTTGGCCACCTGGGACAGGTCCGCCAGGCCCGTGCTCCAGCGGTAGGGGTCGTCCCCCTCCCGCACCAGGGTGACCATCTTGCCGCTCACCCCGGAGACCGCGTGGCGCACCGCCTGCCGTCCCGTCTCGTAGGCCTCCCGGGAGTCCGTCAGGCTGGCGAAGTGGGCGCCCGCGCGCTGGATCGTGGAGGGGATGGCGAAGCGGGCCTTGACCTTGACCTCGGCCTCCACCAGGGCCTTGATGTAGTTGGCCGCCCCGCCCAACTGGACGTGGCCGAAGGAGTCCTTGGCGAACTGGCCCTTCTGCTCGGAGATGTAGGTGCCGTCGGGGTTCTTGGTCCCTTCGGACACGACGATGACGCAGCGTTGTATCGTCGTGAGGTAGTGGTTCACCCGGTCCTTGAAGGCCTCGGGTTCGAAGGGCACCTCCGGAAGCAGGATGATGTGGGGCGCGTCCTCCTCGCTCCGCTTGGCCAGGGCCGTGCCCGCGGCGATCCAGCCGGCGTTCCGGCCCATCGCCTCGATCACGTTGACCGTGTCCGCCGTGTAGAGGGCCTCGGTGTCCCGCCCCGCCTCCATGACCATGGCGGCAAGGTACTTCACCACGCTGCCGTAGCCGGGGCAGTGGTCCGTGAAGGCCAGGTCGTTGTCGATGGTCTTGGGCACCCCCATGGCGCGGAACTCGTATCCTTCCCTCTGGGCCAGGCGGTTCACCTTGTCCGCGGTGTCCATGGAGTCGTTGCCGCCGATGTAGAAGAAGTAGCGGACCCCGAATTTCCGGAAGACCGCCAGGATCTTGCCGTAATCCTCCTCGGTCTTCACCTTGTAGCGACAGGAACCCAGGGCCGCGGAGGGGGTGGTCCTGAGCCCCTCGATGTCCGCGGGATCCTCCCTGCCCAGGTCGAAGAGGGCCTCGCCCAGGATGCCCAGGATGCCGTTGTGGGCGGCGTACACCCCGGTGATGTCCGGGCTTGTCAGGGCCTCCTGGATCACCCCGCAGGCGCTGGCGTTGATGACCGCCGTGGGTCCCCCGCTCTGTGCTACGACGCAGTTCCCCTTCATTCGCTCCTCCCCGTGGCGATGATTACCTCTATGCCGAAGACGTTGTATTCCTTGATCAGGGTGAATCCCGGGTCCGTCACCAGGATGTCCGCGTCCCCGGCCCGGGCGAAGACCGAGAATGCCTGGCGGCCGTACTTTGCCGAGTCCGCCAGGATGATCCGGCGTCCCGAGGATTCCAGGACCTTCTGCTTGAGCTGGGACTCGATCAGGTTCTGGGACGAGAAGACCCCGCGGTCGGAAAATCCCGTGGCGCCCAGGAAGCAGGTTTCAATCTGAAGCGTCTTCAGGGCTTCGATGGCCATGGGACCGACGAAGGACCCCGCCTCCCGGCGGTAGGAACCGCCCAGGCTAATGAGGGAGATGCCGGGGCAGGCCCCCAGGGCGGCCATGACGTCGATGGAGTTGGTCACCACCCGGAGGTTCATCTCCGTGAGCAGCTTGGCCAGGAGCAGGCAGGTGCTCCCCGCGTCCAGGTAGATCGTCTCCCCGTCCCGCACCAGGTCCCGGGCCTTCCGGGCGATCGCCTCCTTCACGTCCATGCGCTCCTTGAGCCGTATGTCCATGGTCTTCAGGACCCGGGTATCCTCGGCGATCTGGGCTCCCCCCCGGGTGCGGATCAGGCAGCCCATCTCCTCCAGCAGGGCCAGGTCTTTCCGGATCGTCACCTCCGACACCGCCAGGCGCTGGGCGAAGTCCCCTACCGAGACGTTCCGGAGGAGGCTCAGGATTTTCAGGATCTCCGCGTGCCGGGGCAGATGGTTCATGTTTCGATGCCTTTCGAAAGGCAGAGTATTACGAAACCCCCGGCCTGTCAACCGCGCCTTCCCTTGACGACGGGGGGTGTTTATGGTATTTGATTTCGTATCGGATGATTTTTCGAAAGGAAAGGTAAGCCGCATGAGCACCACCGGCAACGATCCCTCCCAGATCCTCCGGGATATGAAACCCGAGCGGGAGTTTTTCATCGGCATCGACTCGGACGGCTGCGTCTTCGATTCCATGGAGATCAAGCACAAGGAGTGCTTCTGCCCGAATTTCGTCAACCATTACGGGCTCCAGGCGGTTTCCAAGTACGCCCGGGAGGCCTGGGATTTCGTGAACCTCTATTCCAAGACCCGGGGCTGCAACCGCTTCCACGCGGTGCTCTGGGCCCTGGACTTCCTCCGGGACCGGGAGGAGACCAAGGCCCGGGGGGTCAAGGTGCCCGAGTTGGCGGGCCTCCGGGACTGGGTCAAGCGGGAGACCAAGCTGGGCAATCCCACCCTGAAGGCCGAGCTTGCGCGCACCGGGGATCCCGACCTGCAGAGGGTCTACGCCTGGTCCGTGGAGGTCAACGAGACGGTGGCCAGGATCGTCCGGGACGTGCCGCCCTTCCCCCTCGTGCGGGAATGCCTTGCGGCCATGGAAGCAAAGGCGGACGTCATCGTCGTGTCCCAGACCCCCCAGGAGGCCCTCCAGAGGGAGTGGGTGGAGCACGGCATAGCCGGCCACCTCCGGGCCATCGCGGGCCAGGAGATGGGCACCAAGACCGAGCATATAGCCTACGCCTCCAAGGGCAGGTACGCCCCCGGGCACGTGCTCATGATCGGGGACGCCCCGGGGGACCTGGAGGCTGCCCGGAAGAACGGGGCCCTCTTCTTCCCGGTGAATCCCGGGCACGAGGAGGCCTCCTGGAAGCTCTTCCACCAGGAGGCCCTGGGGCGTTTCTTCGCGGGGACCTACGGCGGGGACTACGAGCGTGCTCTCATCGCGGAGTTCGACCGCTACCTCCCCGAGCTTCCGCCCTGGAAGGGACGATAGATGCTGTACTACGCCAAGGGATCCCCGGACACCTCCTTCACCGACCGGGAACTGGAAGCCGCGTTCCGGGAGGGGCTCGACAGGGTCGAGGCCGCCCGGGGCAGGCCCAAGCGCGTCCTGGCCCTGCCCCCGGACATCACCCGGGTCCACAGCCGGGCGGGGACCCTGACCCGCTTCGCCTACGACCGCTACGGCGCAGCCCTGACGGACATCCTGCCAGCCCTGGGCACCCACAAGCCCATGACGCCCCAGGAGATCCGGGAGATGTTCCCCGGGGTGCCCGAAAGCCTCTTCCGGGTGCACCGCTGGCGCACCGACGTGGCCACCCTGGGGGAGGTGCCCGCCTCCTTCATCGAGGAGGTTTCCGAGGGCAAGCTCTCCTTCCCCTGGCCCGCCCAGGCCAACCGGATGGTCGTAGAGGGGGGGCACGACCTCATCCTGTCCCTGGGACAGGTGGTCCCCCACGAGGTCATCGGCATGGCCAACTACAACAAGAACGTCTTCGTGGGCACCGGCGGGGCCGAGGGCATCAACAAGAGCCACTACCTGGGCGCGGTCTACGGCATGGAGCGCATCATGGGCCGGGCGATCAACCCGGTCCGGAAGGTCCTGAACTACGCCCACGAGCGGTTCGCCCGGCACCTCCCCCTGGTCTTCGCCCACACCGTGGTGGGGCGCCAGGCGGACGGATCCCTGGCCGTGAAGGGCCTGTACATCGGGGACGACCCGGAGTGCTTCCTGAAAGCCGCGGAGCTCTCCCTGGCGGTGAACTTCACGATGCTGGACAAGCCTCTGGCCAAGGTCGTCGTCTACCTGGACCCCAAGGAGTTCCGGAGCACCTGGCTGGGCAACAAGAGCGTGTACCGGACCCGGATGGCCCTGGCGGACCGCGGGGAGCTGGTCGTACTGGCCCCGGGGGTCAAGGAGTTCGGGGAGGATCCGGAGATCGACCGGCTGATCCGCAAGTACGGGTACTCGGGCACGGACCGGGTCGTGGGCCTGGTGGAGAAGGAGGCGGACCTCAAGGCCAGCCTCTCCGCGGCGGCCCACCTGATCCACGGCTCCTCGGAGGGCCGCTTCTCCATCACCTACGCCCCCGGGCACCTGTCCCGGGAGGAGGTGGAGGGGGTCGGGTTCCGCTGGGCGGATCTCGGGGAAACCTTGAAGCGCTACGATCCGACGCGCCTCAAGGAGGGATTCAACACCCTCCCGGACGGCCAGGAGATCTTCTACATCAGCAACCCGGCCGTGGGCCTGTGGGCCTATCGCGGCCGCTTCGCCTTGTAAAGAATGGAAGGAGACTGCATCTATGGAAGCTAAGGCGGATATCGGCCTCATAGGACTCGCCGTGATGGGCCAGAACCTGGTCCTGAACATGAACGACCACGGGTACTCCGCGGCGGTGTACAACCGAACCGTGTCCAAGGTGGACGAGTTCCTGGCGGACGCGGCCGCCGGCCGGTCCACGATTTACGGCGCCCGTTCGGTCCAGGAGTTCTGCGCCCTCCTCAAGCGGCCCCGGAAGATCATGCTGATGGTCAAGGCCGGCGCCGCGGTGGACGAGTTCATCGAGACCCTCCTGCCCCACCTCTCCGCGGGGGACGTGATCATCGACGGCGGCAACTCCCACTTCCCGGACTCCACCCGCCGCACCCGGTACCTGGCGGGAAAGGGCATCCGCTTCATCGGCACCGGGGTATCCGGCGGCGAGGAGGGCGCGCGCCACGGCCCCTCCATCATGCCCGGGGGCAACCCCGAGGCCTGGCCCCTGGTCAAGGACATACTCCAGGCCATCGCCGCCAAGACCTCCGACGGCCAGCCCTGCTGCGACTGGGTCGGACAGGAAGGGGCGGGGCACTTCGTGAAGATGGTCCACAACGGGATCGAGTACGGGGACATGCAGCTGATCTGCGAGGCCTACCACGTCATGAAGCAGGGACTGGGCATGGACGCGGCCCGTATGCACGAGGTCTTCGCGGAGTGGAACAGAGGCGAGCTGGACTCCTACCTGATCGAGATCACCCGGGACATCCTGGCCTACAAGGACGCGGACGGCTCCCCCCTGGTGGAGAAGATCCTGGACACCGCGGGCCAGAAGGGCACGGGCAAGTGGACCGGGATCAGCTCCCTGGAGCTGGGCGTCCCGGTCACCCTGATCGGGGAGGCCGTGTACGCCCGCTGCCTCTCGGCCATGAAGGACGAGCGGGTCGAGGCGGCCAAGGTCCTCTCGGGTCCGGGCTCCGGGAGGATCTCCGTCCCCGATCCCAAGGCCTTCCTTGAGGACCTGCGCCAGGCCCTCCTGGCCTCCAAGATCGTAAGCTACGCCCAGGGCTACATGCTCATGCGGGAGGCCGCCAAGGAAGAGGGCTGGAACCTCAACTACGGCGGCATCGCCCTGATGTGGCGGGGGGGGTGCATCATCCGCAGCGTCTTTCTGGGCAAGATCAAGGAAGCCTTCGACCGGAACCCCGGGCTTCGAAACCTGCTATTGGATCCCCACTTCCGGAGCGTCATCGAGCGCTGCCAGGGCTCCTGGCGCAGGGTGGTGGCCAAGGCCGTGGAGGCGGGCATCCCCGTCCCGGCCCTGTCCACGGCCCTGGGCTTCTACGACGGGTACCGCTGCGAGCGCCTTCCTGCCAACCTCCTCCAGGCCCAGCGGGACTACTTCGGGGCCCACTCCTACGAGCGGATCGACCAGAGCCGGGGCAAGTTCTTCCACACCGACTGGACCGGCACGGGGGGGAAGGTTTCGGCGGGGACCTACGAGGTCTAGTCGGGGGCCGACACGGCGC
>JBFZER010000357.1:0-3797 GCA_041306765.1 Spirochaetota bacterium
GGGGACGGAAAGCCCGAGGGCCTCATCGACGTGCCCGCGGACGCGGTCAAATACGACTCCGCCACCAAGACCTGGAAAAAGGTCGGCCCGGGGGTCAAGTCCTATTCCAGCGCCAAATACACCCTCATGGATTCGGTCTGGCACGACGGGAACAAGATCGGCGTGGCGGACTTCGTGTACGCCCTGGGCTTCATCACCGACTGGTCCACCAAGGACGGGGACGCGGACCTGGCGTACGAGGAAGCCTACGCCTCCCAGTACCAGCCCACGATTGAGGTATTGAAGGGCGTCATCTTCAACAAGGACGGGAGCTTCAGCACCTGGTACGATTTCAATTGGCCGATGGACAAGAACCGGGTCGCCTACGGCGGACTCCTGTCCCCCAAGGCTGGAAACCCCGGCCGCCCCACCATGGTGCCCTGGATGATCACCGAGGCCATCGGCCTCCTGGTGACCGAAGGCGCGGCCAGCGGAGCGGTCTACGCGATCACCGAGGATCCCTCGATGACCCAGATCGACGTGGCCAGCCCCGCCTGCGTGGCGGACATCAAGGCCAAGCTCAACCAGATGGTCGAGAAGAAGCATGTACCCACGTCCGTCAAAGACTTCCTGAAGCCCAACGACGCCGTGGACGCCTACAAGAAGGTCCTGGCCTTCATCGAGAAGTACGGCCACGCCTACATCTCCAACGGCCCCTTCTTCATCTCCAAGATCGACACCACCGCCAACTACATGGAGCTCTCGGCCTACCGCAAGGGTTACCCCTACAAGAAAGACTACTGGCCCAAGTTCTTCGCCACCGAGGTGACCCAGATCGACAACGTGAACATCCCGGCCAATGCCCAGCGCTCCGCGGACGCCGTGATCGATCTGACGGTCTCCCAATACACCTACCCCAGCGACCAGACCAAACCCGCCGGAAAGGACGCCAAGGTCCAGGTGACCCTGATCTCCGGTGCCGGAGAGAAAGCCTACGAGGCAAAGCATGTGAAGGATGGATCCTTCCAGGCGGTCATCCCCGCGGCGGACCTCGGAAAGCTTCAGCCCGGCAGCTACACCCTGGTCTCGGAATCCAAGTTCGCGGACGAGGCCCCCTCGGTCAAACCCGCTTCCCTGGTCCTGTTCTAGGTTGAAGGCGAGAATTTGAAAATCACGCGGCGCCCTTCGGGGCGCCGCGTTCGCCTTACTCCGCTCCTCGTCGGAGGCGTCCCGCCCGTGGACGCCGGGTCCGGGGAGCGAAATCTTTCCAGGACAGGTGGACCCGATGTACAAGTGGTACGCGATCAAACGCATCCTCAAGGGCCTGGCGATGTATGCCCTCCTGATGTTCACCTTTTCGGCCCTCTTCAACACCGTCTCCGAGACCACCCTCCAGGGGCAGATCGAGGAGCAGGTACGGCAGGAATCCCAACGGCTCCGGAATCTGAAGTCCGAGCAAATCCGGGCCTTCCAGCTGGACCGGCGCGAACAGCTCTACAAGCTGTACAAACTGGACCGGCCCTGGTCGGAGCGGGTGGTCTCCCGGGCCGTGAACGCCCTGACCTTCAAGTTCGGGCGGTCCACGATCATCAAGACCCAGAAGGGCGAACGGGAAGTGATCAAGATCATCATGGAGGCGATGCCCCGGTCGATACTCCTGTTCACCACGACGATCGTCTTCGAAATCTTCTTCGGGATCTGGCTGGGCCTCAAGAAGGCCCAGAAGCCCGGAGGCTCCCTGGACAAGTCCACCAGCTTCATCACCATGGTCGTGTACGGCCTGCCCTCCTGGTGGCTGGGCATGATGCTGATCATGATCTTCGTCTACGGGGTCAAGCTCTTCCCCTCCGGCGGCCTCCATTCCGTGCCCACCCCCGGAGGCATCCTGAAAGTCCTCGACCTCCTCTGGCACATGATCCTTCCCATGCTGACCCTCTTCCTCATCGGGTTCTGGAGCCTGGGCTTCGTGGTGCGGAACATCGTCCTGGGGGTTCTCCAGGAGGACTACATCATGAGCGCCCGCGCCCGGGGCGTGCCGGAGAACAAGGTCCTGTTCGGCCACACCATGCGCACAGCGGCCCCGCCTTTGATCACCATGGCCCTTTTATCCCTGCTGGCGTCCATCTCGGGCAGCATCATCTTCGAGGGGATATTCTCCTGGCCCGGGCTGGGCAACCTGTACTGGATCGCCATTCAACAGAACGACATCCCGGTCCTCCTGGCGGACCTGGCCATAACCACCGGCATTTATCAGGCGGGGCTCATATTCCTGGATCTCACCTACGGATTCCTGGACCCGCGCATCAAGGTAGGCGGCAAAGCATGAAACTCGAAGACGCAGCCTTCAGGCTCAGGGAATTCTGGGAAGAGTTCCGCAGGGAACGGAACGGCCTGGTCGGTCTAGGCATCCTGGCCGCCGCGGTCCTGGCGGTGGCCGTCGAACCCCTTATCATCCCCTTCCCGGAAGCCAGCTCCCGCTGGCGGGACATCACCTACTGGCAGGACAACTCCAAGAGCGCCCCTCCCGCCTGGACCAACCTGTTCACCTCCCGTAAGTCCGCCGTCGCCGTGGTCCTCGAAGCTCCGAAGGTCGAGGAGCGGGGTCCCGAGGTGCGCGCCTACACCTTCCCCTACGCGTACGGGTACAGCCGCGCTCCCTACGACCTGTTGCTTCGCGGCGAAGGCAGCGGGAACATCCCCCTGACCGTGACCGTCCGGCGCCCGGACGGCCGGGCCGTGGAGATCATCCGCTACGTCCTGCAGGACCTCTCGGGCCAGACCTTCCGGCTCTCTTTCGGGAACGAGGGAAAATCGAACGCCCTGGAATTCCTCCGGGGCTTCGAGAAACCCGACAACTCCTCCCAGATCGCCACCATGAGCTACGGAGTTGCGGAAATCCTCTTTTCCCGGGCCGAGCCGGACTTCGTCCAGGGACCAAAGCCCCTGGAGGGAGACTACGAGATCGAGGTGGTGGCCGGGTTAACGGATCCCAAGGCCGCCATCGAGCATATCGAGATCGTGGTGGTCGGCCGGGTGTCCGGGATCCTCGGCACGGACTCCATGAAGCGGGACATCTTCTCCGGCGTGGTGGCCGGGATGAAGTGGGCCCTCTTGATCGGACTCCTGACCAGCGTCGTCTCCGTCCTGGTCGGCGTCTTCTACGGCATCACCGCCGCCTACTTCGGAGGCCGCGTGGATTCCGTCCTGATGCTGATCTTCGATTTCTTCATCTCCCTGCCGGTCCTGCCCATACTGATCGTCTTCTCCGCGGTCTACAAACCCAGCATCTGGACCATCATCCTGGCCCTGATCCTCTTCTTCTGGGTCGGACCGGTGAAGACAGTCCGCTCCATGGCCCTGCAGATCAAGGAGGAGACCTACATCGAGGCGGCCAAGGCCCTGGGCGCCGGGCACGGCCGGATCATCTTCCGGCACATGGCCCCCCTGCTGATCCCCTACTCCTTCGCATCCATGGCCCTGGCGGTGCCGGGGGCCATCGTCTACGAGTCCTCCGTGAGCCTTCTGGGACTCGGGGACGCCACCATCGTGTCCTGGGGCCAGATACTCCACGACGCCCTGGGTTCCGGCGCCGTGCTCTCCGGGCTCTGGTGGTGGGTGGTCCCGCCGGGACTCCTGATCGCCGTGATGGGCATGACCTTCGCGTTCCTCGGGTTCGCGATGGACAAGATCCTCCATCCGAAACTCAAGACGAGGTAGGCCATGAGCGAAAACGTACTGCAGGTCAAGAACCTGAAGCTGTACTATCACACCTCCAAGGGCGCCGTGAGGGCCCTGGACGACGTATCCTTCGACCTCCG
>JBFZER010000358.1:0-10500 GCA_041306765.1 Spirochaetota bacterium
GGGGACATCGCCTCCCGGAGCCGGGCCTTCCGGAAGGACGTGGTCCTGAGGGTCGGCCCGCCCGTGGACGCGTCCCGTCGGGAGGGCGAGGGAAGCCGGACGGCGGCCGGTCGGATCCTGCGGGCCCTGGGCTCGGAGTTCGGCGTCCTGGCCGAGAGAGCGGAATCCGAACGGTCCCGGGAGCTTACGGGGAGGGGGAAAGGCAATCCTTCATGAACTGGAGGGTGTCTTCCACGACCTTCCGGTGCTCCGGCGTGTCCTGGTGTAGATCGAAGGCATGCCGCCCTATGGGGAGCCGCACCACCCGGACGGGGTTGCCGTTTTTCCCGAGAGATTCCGCGTAGACGGCCAGCCACCTCATCTTGCCCGCGTCGTCTTTTTCCGGTATCACGACCTCCACGGGAAAACCCGGCACGGGGGTCGAGGCCATTTGGCTCAAAAACGTGTAATAGAGCGACATTCCCGCCACCCTGCCTGCCAGCGCTCCTCCGGAAGAAGCCAAGGCAACCGCGGCATCCCCGTTGGCCGAGCAGGCCCACAGGAAGATCCGCGTAGTGTCCAGACGGAGCTGGGTCTTCCGGGATTCCATCCAGGCCGCAAGAACCGGAAGGTCCCGGGACCACTGGGTGACCGTCATGACGGCCGCGGCGAATCCCCGCCCGGCCGCCATGGAGCACCAGGAAACGTAGGGAGCGGACTCGGTGACCGAGACCCCAAGGTCTCTTTTGAAGAAGGAATCCGGCAGGGAAACCACGAACAGGACGAGCGGCAGGTTCCTGTCGAAGCTGAAGCCGGCAGGCCAATAGAGATCGACCCGAAGGCCCGGGGAGTATTCGAACGAGGCGACCCGGGACTGCAGGGCGGAATCCGGGTATCCGATCACCGGACCATAGGTGCGATCTGCCCGGTCCATCCGGATTCCCGCCGCCTCCGTGGGAGGAAGGGGCTCCTCGGCGGCGGAAGGGAACACCATCGCCGCCGCTAGGACGAACGGCAACCAAGCGCCCTTTTTGCATGCCATGGGTTTCTCCTTGTTCTTAAATCTCCACTCGGGCAACATCGGGCTGGAGGCCATCGATACGGTTCTGGAGGGTCGTCTACCTCGTCCGGGTGTGAAAGAAGTATCGAACGGGCGGGATCCGGTGTCAATCGCGCTCCGGATTCGACCCCGAGCCGGGGCCGACCGAGCGCCTCGAACCGCGCCGCTGCCGGTATCAGTAATATCTCCGGGAAAACTCCGCCCTCATCCGCTCGTCGATCCCGAGCCGCGCCGTCCCCGGCTCCATCAGGGGGTACATGAGGGAATCCTCCCGGTCCTGGTGGGGCAGGCCGAACATGTGCCCCAGTTCGTGGAGGATCAGGGTCTCCAGGCAGTAGTCCTCGGGCTCCAGGACGGCCCGGGGCGCCAGGCGCCAGGAAATGTTGACGAGGATGTCGGTCTCCGCGATCCGGGAGCCCCGGTTCCAGTTCACGGCGAATCCGAGGCGGTCCGCCTCCAGCCGCCCCTGTCCCCGCCCGCGGGCCGGGGACGGCGGGGCCGCGACCCCCAGGCTGATCGTATTCCGGCCGTCCCGGACCGGTCCCCCCTCGTGGTACCCCGCGACCCGAAGCCCCGTCCCGAACTCCCGGTTCCAGATGGAAAGGCAGTCCCGGACCGCCTCCTCGAAGCCCTGCGGCATGCCCGGCTGGAGGTGGACGGGGATATCCCGATCCAGATGGATGCGGCGGGGAAGACAGGAGGAGAGGGTGAGAAGGATAGCGAGCAAGAACAGGAGTACCCGGTACGTACCGGTCGTTCGGCGCGTCACCGAGGCGTCCGCGCCGGACATGCCGAACGGCTGCCGGCGCATCGCTCCCCCTACGCCCCCGCGGCGTCCGCCGCCCCGGCGTCCTCCCCGAAGGGCGGGATACCCTGGCTCTGCCGTTCCAGTCGCTTGAGGAGGTGGGGAAGGGGGGCTGCCTTCATGAAATAGAAGCCCTGCATGCCCTGGCAGGAACGCTCCACGAAATACGAGCGCTGGTCCCTCGTCTCGATGCCCTCCGCCACGATGCCCATCTCCAGGCTGTGGCCCAGGTTGATGATGGCCTTCACGACCTTCTCGTTCTGGGCCCGGGACAGGTTGGCCACGAAGGACAGGTCGATCTTGAGGCTGTCCACCGGCAGGTTGGAAAGGTAGGCCAGGGAAGAGTAGCCCGTGCCGAAGTCGTCGATCATGAACCGCAGCCCCGGCAGCGAGTCTTTGATACCCTGGATGCGCTTGGCCGCGGCCGCGGGGTTGCGCATGAGGGTGGTTTCCGTGAGTTCCAGGCGCAGGCGCCCCGGGTCGATCCCGGAGGAGCGCACCACCTCCACCAGGGATTCCGCGAAGCCCGACTGCTCGAACTGGCGGCCCGAGAGGTTCACGGCAACGTAGACGTCCTGCTGGTTCCTGTCCTGGAGCACCCGCAGGTCCGCCAGGGCCCGGTGGAGGACCCACTTCCCCAGGAGGAAGATGGTGCCGGACTCCTCGGCTATGGGGACGAAGACCGAGGGCGGGATGCTGGTGCCGTCCTCCCGGGGCCAGCGCAGGAGGGCCTCCATCCCCCGTATCATGCCGTTCTGGTCCACGATGGGCTGGTAGTACAGCCGGAACTCCCCGCGCACCAGGGCCGTCCGGATATCCTGGGCCATGCGCCACCGCTCCGCCACCCGGGCGTCCATGGCCGGGTCGTAGACCGTGCAGCGCCCCTTTCCCGTGTCCTTGGATCGGTACATGGCGATGTCAGCGCACTTGGTGACTTCCTGGACCGTGGTGCCGTCGTCCGGCATGACCGACACGCCTATGCTCACCCCCACGCTCACCGGGCTGTCCTCGGAGCTCTCCAGGAAGAAAGGCTGCCGTATGGACGCCTGGATCCGCTCCCCCACCACAAGGGCGTCCTGAACCCTGTGGATGCCCGCCAGCAGGGCCGTGAACTCGTCGCCCCCGAGCCGGTACGCCGTGTCCGCGTCCCGGAGGCTGTCCCGGATGCGGCGGGCGGCCTCCACGAGCAACCGGTCGCCGCGGTCGTGCCCCAGGGTATCGTTGATCTGCTTGAATCCGTCCAGGTCCATGAACAGCACCGCATGCTTGCGGGTCTTGTCCTTTTCCAGCGCGTTCAGCGCCGACTGGAGATCCTCGTGGAAGAGTTCCCGGTTGGCCAGCCCGGTGAGGCGGTCGTGGTAGGCCAGGTGGCGGAGCTTCCGCTCCAGGTTCTTGCGGTGGGAGATGTCCCGGACGATGCAGGTCAGGGTGCGCTCCTTGAAGACCTTGGAATTTCCGAAGGACATCTCCATGGGCGCGACACCGCGGTTCTTGGTGGTTCCCAGGACTTCCAGGGTGCGGCGCAGGCCCATGGCCGGGCGGTCCTTGTCGTCCACGTAGAAGTACCTGCGGAAGGCGTCGTCGTAGGTCCGGAAGACCTCTTCCGGGAAGAGCATCTTGAAGCTCTGGCCCACCAGCTCCTCCCGGGTATACCCGAAGGTGCTCAGGGCCCCGGAGTTCGCGAAGAGGATGACCAGGTTCTCGTCGATCCGGAAGATCGCCTCGGAGATCGTCTCCGAGAGGGCGGCGTACTGTTCTTCGCTCTCCCGGAGTTCCTCCAGGAGGCGGCGCTCCAGGGTAAGGTTCCGAATAGCGGCCAGGACGATCGACGTGCCCTTGTGCCGGGCCGGGACCAGCAGGCATTCCATGGATGCCGAGGATCCGTCCGGCTTCAGTCCCCGGAAGGTGAAGATTTCCCGGGGAAGGGTCTCCGCCAGGAGGGTCCGGGTCCTGCCGACGGCTTCCAGCTTTTGCCGGAAGCCCTCCCGGTATCCTTCCTCCAGGATCTCGCACACGTCCCGCCCGCGAAGGTGCTGGATGTCGTAGCCGGTCGCGGACTGGAAGGAGGGGTTCACGTCCAGGAAGGCTCCGTCGGGGGCCAGGACCAGCAGCATGTCCGGGGAGCCTTCGAACAGGATCTGGAAGTCCGAATCCAGTTCGCCCCCGGGTTTCCGGCAGGTCCGGAGCAGGCTCATGAGGGCTTCGGAGAATAGGGAATCCTCGGGAGGGAGGTCGAGGAGGGGGACTGTCTCGTCTCCGCCTGCCGCGGAGCTTTCCATGTCCGGCATCGTCACCTAGGCTTCCTGTTTTCGGATGGAATGAATCCCGCGCGGCCCCAGGCACCTCGCGGCGCCTCATCCTCCGGCCAGGCCGAAGTTCGGCCTTATCTTATCGGCTTCCGGGGATGACAACTTCAATCAATTCCCGGCCGATCTCCGGCGGCCCCTTGATGCATTCTACTCGAATTCCGGCCCCCTATCCAGGTACGCCTCGCAGTCGGACAGCCACTCCTCCATCGCCCGGAGCTGGCCCGCCCGGAACCGGCAAACCAGGGCGTCGAAGCCCCGGTCTCCCTCCTCGCAGCCTCTCAGGAGCAGCCACTTCCGGCACTCCGCCTTCTGGTCCGCGACCAGGCGCCGGGCGGCCGGGGGATCCACCCGGGCGCAGAACAGGAGCCTGGCCGGGAACTCCACGCGGAAGGCCCGGCTGTCCGAGACCGGCCGGGTCATCCAGGCTCGGAGGGCGTCCAGGCCTTCCGAGGTGAGGCGGAATACCTTGCGGGGGGGTCGGTCGGCCTGTTCCCGAACCTCCATCTCGACCAGTCCGAGCCGGCCCAGCCGCGCGAGTATCGCGTAGAACCGGCTTCTCTTGACCTTCCATACGACGGACAACCCCGTGGGGCTCGAATAGCGCCGGTAGAGCTCGTACCCGTGCAGGGGACGATCATGGAGGAGGCCCAGGACGGCAAGCTCGACGGAGAGAGGTTCTTCCATACACTGATAGTCTCCGATCCGGCCGGTGAAGCGTCAAGACGGCACGCGATGATTGCATCCGACGACGCCTTGGGCACTTGGCCTTGCCGGCCGCCGCGGTATACACTGCTTCTACATGGCGTAACGCGGTCCCCCGGGACCGCGGGAGCCCCGGACGCTCGGCGGGGAACCGCCGTCCGAAACCCGATCCGGACCCCACCCCACCGGGAGGCCTCGATGAAACAGCCTCTGGACGACCGCGAGCTGATCGTCCTGGAATGCATCCGCGACTCGACGGAACCCCTGGGTTCCTGGAGCCTCGTGGAGCATCTGGAAGGACGGGGTTACCGGGTCAGCTCCGCATCCATCGGGCGCATCCTGTACAAGCTCGAGCAGCGGGGGTACGTCGAAGGACAGGGCAACCGGGGCCGGATCATCACGGGAGCCGGAGTCGCCGTCATCGGCAAGACCCGGGCCTTCAACTCCATGGACTCCCACCGCAGGGACCTGGAGAACTTGATCAACAGCAAGGTGCTGGAGGATTTCATCATGGTCCTTCAGGCCCGCAAGGCGATCGAGCGGGAGACGGCCCGCCTGGCCGCGGAAAACATCACCGAGACGGAGAAGAGGACCTTGACCGCGATCCTGGAGGAACAGGAGATCAAGGCAGCCAGGGGCGAGAGCATCGCCGATGTCGACATCGCCTTCCACCGGGGCATAGCCGCGGCTTCCCGCAATTCGGCGCTCCTGGCCCTGTACGGAATCCTCTCCACCATGGGCCAGCAGTCCGAGCTCTTCGAGTACGTCCGCAGCCGGGTCAACGCGCCGTACCGGCCCGCCCACAGGTCCATCCTGGAGGCCATCTGTTCCCACGACCCGGACGAGGCGGAGCGGCGCATCATCCGCCACATGGACGCCCTCATCGAGGACGTAACGAGATACTGGGATACCCGCCGGGATTGATATGAATCCGGAATTATGACAAATTAGCTCGAGTAGCCGCGCGCCGGGCCCGGATACGCCCGATCGAGGCATGACGGGGAGGAATCTATGGATTACGGACGACTGATCGTGGCCCTGGCCACACCCTTCCGGCCGGACCTGGAAGTGGACTACCGCAAAACCGCCGAGCTCGCGCGCCGCCTTGTCGCGGATGGAGCCACGGCCTTCGTCTCCGCGGGGACGACCGGGGAATCCCCCACCCTGTCCCGGGAGGAAAAAATCGAGCTCGTGAA
The DNA here is from genome assembly GCA_041306765.1 of Spirochaetota bacterium. Lineage (GTDB taxonomy): Bacteria > Spirochaetota > Spirochaetia > Treponematales > UBA12059 > JAAYUR01. Next base: position 6,052 of record JBFZER010000358.1, read on the forward strand.
AGCCCTCAAGGAGGCGGTCTCGGCTCCGATCATCGCAAACGCGGGCACCAACGATACCCGCGCCTCCATCCGGTACGCGAAGGACGCCGAGGAGGCCGGGGCGGACGGCCTCCTGCTGGTGGTGCCGTACTACAACAAGCCCGACCAGGGCATGCTCTACGACCATTTCAAGGCCATCGCGGAGAGCGTGAAAATCCCCTCCATGCTTTACAACGTCCCCGGCCGCACGGCCGTGAGCATCCGCCCCGAGACGGTGGTCAAGCTCTCCCGGGACGTGCCCAACATAAAGTACATAAAGGAGGCCTCGGGAGACCTGGAAGCCCTGACCCAGATCGTCCGGGACGCGGCTCCGGGCTTCCTGGCCTACACCGGGGACGACTCCATGACCCTGCCGAGCCTGGCCGTGGGCGCCTTCGGGGTCGTGAGCGTATCCGGTCACGTGATCGGGCGGCAGATGAAGGAGATGATCGACGCCTACGTCGCCGGCCATGTGGTCAAGGCCGCCCAGCTGCACGGGAAGCTGCTCCCCCTCAACAAGGCATTGTTCATCCAGCCGAATCCCGTGCCCTTGAAGGCGGCCCTCAGGCTCTGCGGCTTCGACGCCGGATCCCTGCGCCCGCCCCTCAAGGACGCCTCCCAGGAGGTCGTGCAGGCCCTCAAGAAAGCCCTGCTGGACCTGGGGCTCCAGGCCTGAACATGGCCCTGATCGTTCAGAAATTCGGCGGTACCTCCGTGGCGGACGAGAGGGCCCGGGAGCACCTGGCCGCGAAGACCGCGTCCGCCCGCGCCCGGGGGGACCGGGTCGTCCTGGTGGTCTCGGCGATGGGGCGGAGGGGGGCCCCCTATGCCACGGATACCCTACTGGACCTCCTTGCCCCCTTCGGGGAGGGGGCGGACGCCGCGAACCGGGACCTCATCGCGTCCTGCGGGGAGACCGTGTCCGCCTGCCTGGTGGCGGCTTACCTGTCCTCCCGGGGCACCCCGGCAGTCCCGCTGACCGCCTTTACCGCGGGGATCCGGGCGGAAGGACCCTACGGGGACTCCACCCCGACCGCAGCGGACGCCGCCCGGATCCGGGCCGTCCTGGACGCCGGGAAGGTTCCCGTGGTGACGGGCTTCCAGGGGGTCAACCCGGAAGGTCAGGTGACCACCCTGGGCCGGGGCGGGAGCGACACCACCGCCGTGGCCCTTGCCGCCTTCCTGGGCGCCGACTTCGCGGACATCTACACCGACGTACCGGGGGTTGCCTCGGCGGATCCCCGGATCGTGCCGGACGCCCCGTTTCTGGACTACCTGGATTACCGCTCCATGTACCGTCTGGCCTCCCACGGGGCCCGGGTCCTCCACGACCGGTCCGCCCGGATCGCGGAGCGGAACCAGGTGCTCATCCGCGTCCTTTCCACCTTCGATGACAGGCCCGGCACCCTGATCGGTCCGGAGCGGCCCGGGACCGCGGAACCCGCCTTCCTGGGCATCGCGATCCGGAAGGATGGGGAGGAAACCTCCCTTGTGACGATCCTGTTCCGGAGCGGCCGGGGCGGAGAGGGAATCGGCAAGGCGGTACAGACTGCGGCACCCTGGTCCCGGGACCGCGCCCCGGCGGAGGACCCCGACGTGGCCGCCTTCCGGTGCCCCGCGGGATCCGCCCCGGACCTGGCCCGGGCCCTCTTCGCGGCGTTCCGGAGCGCCTGAGCGGGGACGGCTTCTCCGCCCCCCGCTCACACCGCGCTAGAGCCCGTTCCTGAAGGACGAGACCTCGTAGATTCGTATGTCCGCCGGGGCCTCCAGAAGATCCTTCAGGGCCGCGCGGAACTCCGCCAGGTGCGGAGCCTTCAAGTGGGAATCCAGGGCTTCCCGGGTCTCCCAGTGCTCGAAGAGGAAGAAGGTCTGCGAGTCGTCGATCCCCGAGTAGAAGGTATAATCCACGTTTCCGGCCTCGCGGCGGGTCTTGGCGGAGCAGATCCGCGCCGCCCGGAGCGCCTCTTCGCGTTTCCCCGGCTTGGCCTTGTACGTGACGGCTATGACGAGCATACGGTATCCTCCTGGCGTCGTATTCGGCGGGGTATGATACGCCTTCCTACCTGGATTGGGAAGCGCGGATACGGGGCGTTTCACGGAAAACCAGCCCGGGCAGGACGATATACACATGCCGCTTCGAACGGACCTGCGCCCGCGGGCCGGATCCTTTGCGGCAGGGTCCGTCCCTGCCGCTTCCGGGGCGCTTGCTTAAACCTTTGTCCGAACAACGGCTGTTCGGTTTCCTTCGATCTCCCCGTCTGCATCCTCTTCACCCCGGCACATGGCGGCCCAAGCAATACGGGGCTTCGGCAGCCCGGCCCGGAAAATCCTTTCCTGGAAGAATCCTGAACTTTCCACTTGACACATTGTACTAGTTCAAGTAGCATTGTATTAGTTAAATAGTACAAAGAACAGACCAGTATCGGGAGGCGAGCCATGACCGTAGTGAAGACCCTGGACCTGACCAAGGATTACGCCGTGAACGGCATCACGGTGAACGCCCTGCGGGGCGTGAGCCTTTCTTTCGAGGCGGGGGAGTTCGCGGCCGTGGCGGGCCCCTCGGGCAGCGGAAAGTCCACCTTCCTCCACCTGGTCGGCTGCCTGGACGTGCCCACAGCGGGAACCGTCGCGGTGGGCGGGACGGACATCGCGAACCTCTCCCGGAAGGACCTGGCCCTGCTCCGGCGCAGAAGCATCGGCTTCATCTTCCAGGCCTACAACCTGATCCCGGTGCTGACCTCCCTGGAAAACGTCAGTCTGCCCCTGATCCTGCTGGGAAAGAGCCCCGGGGAGGCCCGGGCGGAGGCAGAGAGGGCCCTTGCCGAGGTGGGCCTTGGGGACATGGCCCGCAGGCGTCCCAAGGAGATGTCCGGAGGACAGCAGCAGCGGGTCGCCATCGCCCGGGCCCTGGTCAAGAAACCCGCCCTGATCCTGGCGGACGAGCCCACCGCCAACCTGGACTCCAAGACCGGCCGGGAGGTCCTGGAGCTCATGCTGGACCTGAACCGCCGGGAGGGGACCACCTTCCTCTTCTCCACCCACGACCGGATGGTCATGGAGTTCGCCCGGAGGCTCGTGGAGCTCCGGGACGGGCGGATAGAATCGGAGACCCTCCGATGAGGGCCGCGGCCTTCCGCGACATCGCGGGCATGGCGCTCCGGAACCTGGGGCGCCACCGGGTCAAGACGATCATCACCACCGCCGCCGTGGCGATCAGCGCGGCCCTGTACATCTTCATGGACGGATGGATCCTGGGGATGAACCTCGAATCCCGGCGGAACATCGTCGCCTACGAGATGGGGGCGGCCAAGCTGCAGTCCCGGGCCTACTATGAGAAGAAGGACGAGCTTCCCATGTACGAGGGCTTCAAGGAATGGGAGCCCCTGGCCGCGGCCCTGGCGGAGGCGGGCTACGATTCCGCCCCCCGCTTCGTCTTCACCGGCACCCTGTACTCACGGGCGGGAACCGCCCCCCTCCTCTTCAACGCCGTGGACCCCCGGTACGAAGCCCGGCTCCTGCGCTACCCCGGGTACCTCGAGGCCGGCCGCTTCCCCCGGTCCGGGGCTCCCGAGCTGGCCGTGGGATCCCAGGCGGCGGAAAAACTCCATGTCGGCATCCCGTCCCGGCCGACCCGTTCGGAGTTCCAGGAGGAGATCCTGGGCGCCGCGGCCTCGGAGGAGGACCGGGCCTTCGTCCGGAACCTGTACGGCCCCGCGCCGGCCGACGCGGAGGCAAAGGGACTCTTCTCCGCCCCGGACCAGGCCGCCCGGGCCGCGGAGGAGGAGAAGCTTGCCCTCAAGGAGGATCTGAGCCCGGAGGAACGGGACCGGCTGTGGGGCATCCTGGCAGCCTCGGGCCGCATGGACGTCCGCATCTCCACGGTCATCGACCTCAAGGATCCCTCGGGTTCCATCCGGCACGTGAACCAGCTGATCGACGCCGTGGTGGTCGGGGTCGTCAACTCGCCGAATCCGAAAACCAACGGGAATGTCTCCTACATCCCCCTGGACGCCCTCCAGGACGAGGCGGGGCTGATGCTGGAGGGGTCCGTGACGGAGCTCCTGATCCGGAAGGCCGGGGCCGACGACGCCCGGCTCCCCGGGGCGGACGAAGCCCCGGAGGCTGTCCGGGCCGCCCTGGATCGGAGCCTGGCCGCCCGGGGGACGGGCCTGCCCGAGGGTCTTGAAATCCGGGGTTGGCGGGACTACGCCCAGGACTACCTGGCCGCCGCGGCGGGGGACAACGTCTCCACCCGGATCATGATTTTCTTCCTCTTCCTGCTCTCCTTCATCGGGATCTCCAACACCATGCTTATGGCCATCCTGGAGCGCACCAAGGAGACGGGGATGCTCCGGGCCCTGGGCATGACGGACGGCCAGGTCCTCCTGGCCTACGTCCTGGAGGCGGGGCTGATCGGGGCCCTGGGGTCCC
>JBFZER010000359.1:0-23762 GCA_041306765.1 Spirochaetota bacterium
TCGCCGTCCTGGTCTCGACCTCGGGGGAGCGCACGGTGAGCTTCCGGGAATTTTTCACGGGCCCCAAGGCCACGGTGATGAAGAGCGGAGAGTTTCTGGCGGAGATCCGGGTTCCCGCCGCTTCTGCCGACCGGAAGGGCCGGTACGCAAAGCTCAAGCGGGTGAAGGGCCACGACCTCGGCATCGTGGGGGTCATGCTGGCCTCCGCCCCGGACGGTCTGCGCGCGGCCGTGAGCTCCGCTGCGCCCACACCGGTTCTGGTTGCCGGGATCAACCCAGGACTGGACGCCCAGGGGGTGAACGACCTGGTCCAGAAGGCGATCAAGCCCATCGACGACGTGCGCTGCACCGCCGAGTACCGCCGCTACATGGTCGGCGCCTATATCCGCCGCCTGCTCCCGGAGGTGTCCCGATGATCATCACCCTGACCGTCAACGGCGTCTCCTATACCCGGGACGCGGCGGAGAATAAAAGCCTCCTCCATTTCCTCCGGGAGGACCTCGGCCTGACCGGAACCAAGGAAGGCTGCGGCATGGGCGAATGCGGGGCCTGCACCATCTTCCTGAACGGCCGCACCGTGAATTCCTGCTGCGTCCTGGCCGTGGAGGCCGACGGCGCGGTGATCGAGACCATCGAGGGCGAGGCGGGGCCCGCGGGCCTGTCGGAGATCCAGAAGTCCTTCGACCGCAACCACGCTGTCCAGTGCGGGTTCTGCACCCCCGGCATGATCCTCTCGGTCAAGGAACTCCTCAAGGCAAAATCCAAGCCCACGGTGGAGGAGATCAAAGAGGCCATCGAAGGCAATTTCTGCCGCTGCACCGGATACGAGCAGATCGTGGAAGCCGTCCTGGACGTCACCGGCCAGGGTTCCAAGAAGGGGAGGCTTCACCATGTTTGACCAGGTCCGGTCCGAGGATCTAGCCTTCGTGGGCAAGGATTCCGAGCGCATCGACTCCACGGAAAAAGTGACCGGTGAGGCCCTCTACGCCAGCGACATGACCATGCCGGGGATGCTCTTTGCGGCGGTCAAGCGCAGTCCCCACGCCCGGGCCCGGATCAAGCGCATCGACACGTCCAAAGCCGCCGTCATGCCGGGGGTGCGAGCGGTGGTGACCGGGGCGGAGCTGGACTACCGCCTGGGGCTCTACGTGGTGGACAAGTACATCCTGGCCAAGGGCGAGGTGCGCCACTACGGGGAGGCCGTGGCCGCCGTGGCGGCGGAGACCTACGCCCAGGCACGCCGCGCCGCGGACGCCATCGTCGTGGACTACGAGCCCCTGCCGCCGGTCCTCCACCACATGGAGGCCCTGAAACCCGACGCGCCCCTGGTGCACCCCGACCTGGGTACCTATGACCACATCGCCGCGGTCTTCACCCCCAAGCCCGGCACGAACATCGCCAACCACACCCGCCTGCGCAAGGGCGACACGGAGAAAGGCTTTTCCGAGAGCGAATGGGTCGTGGAGCGGGAGTACTCCTGCCCCTCGGTACAGCACGTTCCGATGGAAACCCACGTGGCGATCGCGAAATGGGCCCGGGGAGACCGGGTGACCATCTGGACCAGCGCCCAGAGCCCCTTCACGGTGCGCAACCTCTTCTGCCACGCCTTCAAGCTCCCCCACAACAACGTGCGGGTCCACATCCCGTATGTCGGGGGCGGATTCGGGGGCAAGGCCGGCATCGGCGTGGAGCCCCTGGCCGCGGTCCTCTCCCGGGCCGCGGGGGGCAGGCCCGTCAAGTTCCAGGCCACCCGGGAGGAGGAGTTCAGCCTCCTGCCCTGCCGGAGCGCCCTTACGTACCGGATCAAGACGGGAGTCGGCGCGGACGGCAAGATCCGGGCCCAGGAGATGACCATGTACTGGGACTCCGGGGCCTACGCGGATTACGCGGTCAACGTGACCCGGGCCTCCGGCTACTCCGCGGCGGGGCCCTACGAGATACCCAACGCATCCATCGACGCATACACCATCTACACCAACAAGCCCTTCGGCACGGCCTACCGGGGCTTCGGGCACGTGGAGTTCCACTGGGGCCTGGAGCGGCACATGGAACTGGTGGCCAAGGCCATCGGCATGGATCCCCTGGAGTTCCGAAGGCGGAACGCTCTCCGGCCCGGGTCGATCACCCTGACGGGGGAGAAGATCACGGACCATACCGGGGACGTGGTCAAGTGCATGGACGCCGCCGCCAAGGCCATCGGCTACGGAACGCTCAGCCCCGAGGAGGCCGAGCGGGAGCGCAGGACGGGCCGGAAGATCGGCAAGGGCGTGGCGGCCCTGCACAAGGCCCCGGCCATGCCCTCCTTCACGGCCACCGCGGTGATCATCAAGATGAACGAGGACGGGACCGTCACCGTCAACCTGGCCCTCACGGACTACGGCCAGGGCACCTATACCTCCATCCGGCAGATCGTGGCGGAGCGCCTGGGCTTCCCGTTGGAAAAGGTCAAGGTCTGTTTCGAGTGCGACACGGACAAGGATCCCTACGACTGGCAGACCGTGGCCTCCAAGGGGCTGATCCTTTCCGGGAACGCGGCCATCCTTGCCGCGGAGGATCTTCTCAAGAACGCCTACGAGACTGCCGCCCAGGTCCTGCGGGCCAACGTCCGGGACCTGGCGAACGACGGGACCCGGATCTTCGTCCGGCACAACCCCGAGGAATCCGTGGAGTTCGCCAGGATCGCCGTGGGTTACGCCTACCCGAACGGCAACGGAATCGGAGGCCCGATCATCGGCGTCGGCCGCTACGTGGCCCAGGGCCTGTCGAACCTTAACAAGGAGACCGGCCAGGGCAACCCCGCCCTGGACTGGACCTACGGGGCCCACGGCATGGTCGTGGAGGTGGATCCGGACACGGGGGAGTACGAGGTCCTGAAGGTGGCCTCGGTCTTCGACGTGGGGAAGGCCATCAACCCCCAGATCGTGCGGGGCCAGTCCATCGGCGGCATGATCCAGGGCCTGGGCACCGCGGTCTGCGAGGGCTACATCTACGACGAGAAAGGGATCCTCCTCAACCCCTCCTTCACGGACAACAAGATCCCCACGGCCAAGGACATCCCCGAGGTCATCGAGAGCGCCGTGGTGGAGACTCCCCAGGTCGACGGTCCCTACGGTGCCCGGGGGGTGGGGGAGCACTCCATGATCTCCGTGGCCGCGGCCCTGGGCAACGCCATCCAGGACGCCACGGGCGCCGAGATCGTCCACATGCCCCTGCGCTTCGAGGACGTGTGGAGAGCCCTGCGGGACAAGACGCCCATCGACAACTGGATCACCAAGAGCCCGCTGGGTTCCTGCCGTTCCGCCCCGGAACTCCGGAATCGGAAAAAGGACGGCTAGGCCCTTGATTGTTTGCGCGGCATTGATGTAACCGGAGGATCTCCCGGCGCGCGCCGGCCGGGTGTGGAATTGGATCGGCCGTTCGGCCGAGCGGAAAGAGCGATCGAAACAAGGAGCGTTCCGTGGAGAAAAGCCTGACCGTAAAGAACACCGTGCTGGGAATCCAGCACACCTTCGTGATGTTCGGGGCCACCGTGCTGGTGCCCATCATCACCGGCCTGGACATCGGCGTCACCCTGTTCGCCGCGGGGTTGGGAACCCTGCTCTTCCATGTCGTGACCGGATTCAAGGTGCCGGTCTTCCTGGGCAGTTCCTTCGCCTTCATCCCCGGCCTGCTCGCGGTGGGCAAGAGCCAGGGTCTTCCCTACGCCCTGGGCGGCATCGTCATCGCGGGCCTCTTGTACGTCGTGGTGGCCATCATCTTCAAGTTCGTCCCCTACGACACCATCCACAAGATCCTGCCCCCCCACGTCACGGGCCCCATGATCATCCTGATCGGCCTCATCCTGGCTCCCGTGGCCATCCAGAACGCCCGGGGCGACTTCTCCAAGCCCATCGTCGACGCCATCGGCGTGAACGGGTGCTGGGCTATCGCGCTCTTCACCTTCGCGGTGGGAATCTTCGTGAAGATCTACCTGCCCAAGTTCGGGATGAAGTTCGCTTCCAACCTCCCGGTCCTCATCGCCCTGGTCGCGGGGTACGTGCTCTCCATCATCCTGGGCATCGTGGACTTTTCCTCGGTGGCCAAGGCGGACTGGATCGGCATACCCAAGTTTACCCTGCCCAAGTTCTCCGCGGAGGCGATCAGCATCATGCTGCCCATAGCCATCGTGACCATGGTGGAGCACTTCGGAGACATCCTGGCCATCGGCAACGTGGTGGGCAAGGACTTCATCAAGGACCCGGGGATCAGCCGGACCCTGCTCGGGGACGGGCTCGCGACCTCCCTGGCCGCGATGATCGGCGGACCCGCCAACACGACCTACTCCGAGAACACCGGGGCCGTGGCCCTCACCGGTGCCTTCAATCCCATCATCATGCGGATCGCGGCGGTCAGCGCCATCATCCTGGCCATGATCCCCAAGTTCACGGCCATCATCGGCACCATCCCCGGTCCGGTCATCGGCGGCATCTCCATCCTCCTGTTCGGCATGATCTCCTCGATCGGGGTCAAGAACATGGTGGACGCCCATGTCAACCTGGGCAACGCCAAACTGCTGATCATCACCGCGGCCATGCTGGTCCTGGGCCTGGGCGGCGCCACCTTCGAGCTCGGCGCCCTTAAGCTCTCCGGCCTGGGCCTGGCGGCGATCTTCGGCATCGTGCTCAACCTGATCCTCCGGCCGAAGGACATCACCTCGGCGGAGTGCGACTGATACCGTGAAACCCCGGGCCCTCGCGGGGCCGCTGGTGCCCCGCGAAGCCTGGGAAGCCCGGGTGGAGGGGGTGTTCCGGGGGGCGATCGCCCTGGCCCACCCCGACGGGCTCTGGATCACCGTCCTGAGAGTCCGGGGTGATATGGAACCTCGGGGCATTTGGCCCGGCCGGGCGGCGTTCGACGCCCTGGCCGGGCTTGTCATTCCGGGCGGTAAAATCGTATTTTCGGATACCGCGGGCCCGGCCTTGACGGCCGCGGGCGTGTCGGTGCGGACGGGCACCCTGGAGACCTGGGATCCCCGGCCGGAGATCGCTGCCGCCGCCGCGGCCTTCCGCGCTGCAGGCCGGGCCGCCCTGTCCGCCGGGGCGGCCCGGATCGAAGCCGCGCTTGCGGAGTACGGGTATTCCGAGGGGCTGCACGGGGACGGCCCCTTCGGCCGGCGTTTCGCGGAGCTTCGGAGGGAGCCGGGGTTTCCCTGGAACCTGGCGGGATTCGGCCCCGGCACCACCCCCGGGGGGGATGATTTCCTGGCGGGCTGGATCCTGGGCAGGATCCTGCGGGGGGAGGGCGGGGAAGCCCTGGAGGCCGCGGCGCGGATCGATCCCGCGCGTACGACCGTGCCCGGCCGTACCCTGCTCGCGGGGGCCGCCCGCGGGATGTTCCCGGCCTACCTGGTCCGGGCCGCCCGTGCCCTGGCTTCCGCGGCATCGGGATCTCCGCCGGAAGGCGCGGAACGGGAACTCGCTTCCGCGTTCCGGTCGGCCTTCCGCCACGGCGCGAGTTCGGGCCGGGACGCGATGTTGGGGATGATGGAAGGAGCTGCAGGATGAAACTTCTCTCGGTACGCAAGGACAGCTACCACGATTCGGTGTTCCTGATGCTCGCGACCCAGGAGCTCAAGGCGTCCGGGGGCGTTGTCGAGGCCGTCGTGGCCATGGGCACCGACATGAACCGGGACCTCCTGTCCGGCATGGGCTTCGGAGGGCCGGACCTGGACGGAGCCGGACCGAACGACCTCCTGGTGGCCGTGGAGGCCCGGGACGAGGTCAAGGCCGAAGCAGCCGCGGCCAAGGCCCTGGAGCTTGTGGACCGGAAGAAGACCGCGGCCTCCGCGGCGGGCGGATCGGGCCTGGCGCGCACGGGAAGCCTGGACGCGGCCCTGGCCCGCCTGCCCAAGGCCAACCTGGCCGTCATCTCCCTGCCCGGGACCTACGCCGCCCGGGAAGCCCGGAAGGCCCTGGATCGGGGTCTACACGTGATGCTCTTTTCCGACAACGTGCCCCTGGAGGAAGAGGTGGACCTCAAACGCCGCGCTGCGGCCAAGGGGCTCCTGGTGATGGGGCCCGACTGCGGGACCGCGATCGTGAACGGCCAGCCTCTCTGCTTCGCGAACGTGGTCCGCCGGGGGACCGTGGGTGTGGCCGCCGCCTCCGGCACGGGCCTCCAGGAGCTCACCTGCCTGGTGGATCGGTACGGGGCGGGGATCTCACAGGCCCTCGGGACCGGGGGCCGGGACCTCAAGAACGCCGCCGTGGGAGGCAGGACCATGCTCCTGGCCATCGCGGCCCTGGCCGCGGACCCGGCCACCTCGGTCATCGTCGTGATCAGCAAGCCCCCGGCTCCGGATACCGCCCGGGAGGTGATGGCCGCGCTTTCGCGGTCCGGCAAGCCCTGCGTCGTGCATTTCCTGGGCCTCGCGGACCCCGCGGTTCTAGGCAAGCCCGCCGCCGACGTTCACAGGGCGGCGGACCTGGAGGACTGTTCGCGCCGGGCCGCGGCCCTGGCCCTGGGGCACGCCTACAAGCCCGTCGAGTGGGATGCGCCGGAAGCGGAGATCGACCGCATCGTGGAACGGGAAGCCTCGGGCTTTGCCCCTGCCCAGAAGCACCTCCGGGGCCTCTATACCGGGGGAACCCTGGCCGACGAGGCCCTTTTCCTGCTGCAGCCGATCCTGGGGCCGGTCTGGTCGAACAACCAGACGGATCCCTCCCTCGTGCCTCCGGATCCCCAGGTATCCGTAGGACACACCATCGTGGACCTGGGGGACGACGTCTTCACCGTCGGACGCCCGCACCCCATGATCGACCCCTCCACCCGCACGGACCGCCTGGACGCGGAGGCGGAGGATCCGACCGTCGCGGTCCTGCTCCTGGACCTGGTGCTGGGCTACGGATCCCACCCGGATCCCGCCGGAGCCCTTGCGCCCCGCCTGGAGGCGGCCCGGGCAAAGGCGAAGGCCCGGGGAGGCCGGCTGTCCGTCGTGGCCTCCGTCACCGGGACGCCCTCGGATTTCCAGGGCCTGGAGGACCAGCGCAGGAAGCTCCAAGCCGCGGGGGCCGTGGTCATGCCCTCCAACCGGCAGGCCGCGCGCCTGGCCGCACGAATACTCCGGAAGGGGGCCCCCCGATGAGCGCCGAACCGATGAACACCAAACCCGTCCTGGACTTGTTCTCCGGGAAGCTCGAGGTCGTAAACCTGGGCCTGGAGGGGTTCGCAGAGACCCTGGCCGGCCGGGGGGTTCCGACGGTCCAGGTTGACTGGAAGCCCCCCGCGGGGGGCCGGAAGGACGTGATCGAGGCCCTGGACGCGATAGCCCGGAATCCCCGGGTGGCCGAGGCAAACGCGGAAGCCCTGTCCCGGATCCTGGCGGGCAAGCCCGTCCTGGCCGGGATCGGCACGGCCCTGGACACCGTCCCGGGCATGGCCCGGGACCTGATCCTCCACGCGGGTCCTCCGGTGGCATGGAACGACATGGCGGGCCCCCTGCGGGGCGCCGTGATCGGGGGCCTCCTGTACGAGGGGCTGGCGTCCGGGCCGGAGGAGGCCCGGGACCTGGCGGCCTCCGGAAAGATCCGCTTCGAGCCCTGCCACCACCACTCCGCGGTGGGGCCCATGGCGGGGGTCATGACCGCCAGCATGCCCGTGTGGATCGTGGAGAACCAGGCCTTCGGCAACAAGGCCTACTGCACCCTGAACGAGGGGCTCGGGAAGGTGCTCCGGTACGGGGCCTACTCCCGGGAGGTCCTGGACCGCCTGCGGTGGATGGCGGAGCGCCTGGCTCCCATCCTGGCCAAGGCCCTGGCCCTGCGGGGCCCGGTCGACCTGAAGAGCCTCATCGCCCAGGTCCTGCAGATGGGCGACGAGGGGCACAACCGCAACCGGGCGGGTACGAGCCTGGTGATCCGGGAACTCGCCCCCTACCTGGCCCTCCTGGACGAGCCGAAGGAGGACGTGTCTAAGGTCTTCTCCTTCCTGAACGGAAACGACCACTTCTTCCTGAACCTGACCATGCCCTCCGCCAAGTGCACCGTGGACGCGGCCCTGGGGATCGAGGCCTCCTCGGTGATCGCGACCATGGCCCGGAACGGAACTGAGTTCGGGATCCGGGTATCGGGACTGGGGGAGCGGTGGTTCACGGGACCCGCCAGCGTCGTGGAGGGGCTCTACCTGCCGGGTTTCTCCGCCGCGGACGCCGCCCGGGACATCGGGGACTCGGTGATCACCGAGACCTCGGGCATCGGGGGCTTCGCAATGGCCGCGGCACCGGCGATCGTCAAGTTCGTCGGGGGCACCCCGGAGGACGCCCTGAACGTCACCCGAAGGATGTACGAGATCACCGTGGGGGAGAACGACGCCTACCGCATACCGGCCCTGGACTTCCGGGGCACCCCCACAGGGATCGACGTGTGCAAGGTGGTGGAGACGGGGATCCTCCCGGCCATCAACACCGGGATCGCCCACAGGGAGCCCGGGATCGGCATGGTCGGCGCCGGCCTGGTGAAACCGCCGGAGAACTGCTTCCGGGACGCAGTACTGGCCTTCGCGGAGAAATACGGCCGATAGGCCCCGACACCGCCCGTCCTGGATGGACCACCATCCGCGGTGAATCCGGGGAGGCGGCGGGGCTCACGTCGTCCGGGTCTCTCGGTTTCTTCCCAGGATCAGCCCCAGGAATACCGCGAGCGCGGCGGCCTGTACGGCCACAGAGAAGACCGCCAGGGGTACCGCCCCGAAGCGGTCGTAGAGCAGACCGATGACGGCGCTGCCCGCGAACCAGGCCAGTCCGAAGAGGGTGTTGAACAGGCCGAAGGCCCGGGCTCTCCGATCCTCGGGCACCCGGTCCCCGATGGCGGCCTTGAGAATGGATTCCTGGGTTCCCACGCTGACGCCCCAGAGGGCCATGCCGATCATGATGGACACGGGTCCGCCCAGGAAGACCAGGGGGGCGGTGAAGAGCTCCGCGGCGAAGAGGGCCGCCAGGACCTTGAGCCCCGCCTTGTCGTACCAGCGTCCGAAGATCAGAGCCGCCGCCGCGTCCACGGCCATGGCCCCGGCGTAGAGCAGGGGAATGGCCTCCTCGGAAAAGCCCGCGGTGCGCTTCAGGTGCAGGCCGATCAGGGGGAAGTCCGTGATGCCCATGGCCAGGAGGCCCGCAGCCAGGACGATGATCCAGTAGCTCCGGGGGTAGCCCTTGGTACCGACTTCCACAGAGGTCTTCTTGAGCTCGAAGCGCTCGGGGTGGGGGAAGAGGAAGCGGTTGTATACCGTGAAGCCCACGGCCAGGGCCGCGGGCACAAAGAGAAGAAGGAGCCCCGTCCGGTAGCCCGCCAGGGTCTTGGCGTCGGGGCCCAGGAAGAGCAGGGCCGAGAAGAGGGCCGGACCCAGGAAGGCCCCGATCTGGTCCATGGCCTCGTGGAGGCCGAATCCGAAGCCGCTTCCGGTTTGCTTGGCCGCGAAGGACACCACCGCATCGTGGGCGGGCTTGCGGATCGCCTTGCCCACCCGCTCCAGGAACAGGAATACCACCGCCAGTTCCCAGCCCCGGACGAAGGCCATCATGGGCAGGGAACAGAGCTGGACCACGTAGCCGACGATAATCAGGGTCCAGTATTTCCGGGTGCGGTCCGCTATGCTCCCGGATACCAGCCGCAGGGCGTACCCCACGAACTCCCCGAGTCCGGCGGACAGGCCCAGGGCGAAGGCGCTGGTGCCCAGGAGCTTGAGGTACTGGCCCACCACGCTCCGGCCCCCCTCGTAGTTCATGTCCGCGAAGAGGCTGACGATCCCGAACAGGACGATCAGGGCCACCGCGGCCTTCCTGGTAAGCTCCTGGGATTTCTGTTCCATTCGTCGCTCCTTCCCGGCTCGTTGCGGGGAGCATATACCGGGCTCCGATACGGCGCAAGAACCGGCCGGGTCGGACATCCGGGCCGGAAGTGTCAATATCCCCTTGTCTATTGACCGATTTGGTGAGAAAATCCCTTGTCCCGCCGGGTTGCGCGCGGGCGCTTTTTATTGGATTATGGAGGGACGTGCGCCGTGGTCCCCCGAAGGACCCTTCCAGGAGGTTTTCCATGAAGATGATCGACCTTACCATTCCCCTGGGCATCGGCACCCCGCCGTGGCCCACCTACGAACCCCTCGAGGTCAAGTACTTCAAGCGCCTTGCCCCCAACGGGGCCAACGGCCAGGTGGTGACCCACTCCAACCACATCGGCACCCACCTGGACGGGGAGATCCATTTCTACACCCCCGGCAAGGACATAGCCAGCCTTTCCATGGACTTCCTGGTCCATGAGGGGGCGGTGGTGGACCTCTCGGACTGCGCCCAGGACTACGACATCTACACCTCCAAGCAGGTGGAGGAACGCGTCGAGGTCAGGGAAGGGGACATCCTGATCATCCACACGGGCTTCCACCACTACGGCTGGGACCAGCCCACGGGGGACGAGATCCGGTACATGATCAAGCATCCCGGGCCGGATCGGGAGTTCGCGGAGTGGGCCAAACGCAAGAAGCTCCGGTGGATCGGCGTGGACTGCGGCAGCGCGGACCACCCCATGAACACCAAGATCCGGGACTGGATGCCCCGGCAGGCCGCGGAGTGCGACAAGCACTTCAAGCAGAAGTACGGAAAGGGCCTGGACCAGGTCTTCTCGGACGACAAGTACCAGCTGATGCACATCGAGATGTTCAGCGAGCACGTCATCCACGCGGAGTGCGTGGGCGGAGACCTCGACCTCCTGCTGAACCAGCGCTGCACCATCGGCTGTTTCCCCTGGCGCTTCGTGGACGGGGAATCCAGCATTTCCCGCATCGTGGCCATGGTGGAGGACGACCGGTACGAGAAGCTGATGGCCAAGAAGGCCAAGTGCGAGCTGACCCGCTTCGGCGACATAGCCGGGGCCAAGGCCGCCTGGCTCCACGAGGAAGCCCGCAAGCGTTGATCCTTCACGCCGGGCCTTTCGCGGGATCGAGCCCGCGAAAGGCCGGTGCGCGGATCTTCCTGCAAGGAGAGACTATGCCCGGACCGTTGGAGGGCGTGCGCGTCCTCGACCTGACCCGCGTTCTCGCGGGTCCCTTCTGCACGATGATGCTGGCCGACCTGGGGGCCGAAGTCGTGAAGGTGGAGGTTCCCGGAACCGGGGATGATTCCCGAAGTTTCGGGCCCTTCAAGAACGGCAAGAGCCTGTACTACATCACCATCAACCGGGGCAAGAAGAGCGTGGCCCTGGACTTGAAGAAGGATGAGGGGAGGGCACTCCTCCTCCGGCTTATCCGGAAGTCGGACGTGGTGGTGGAAAACTTCCGCCCCGGAACCATGGAGAAGCTCGGCCTCGGCTGGGAAGTCCTCCGCAAGGAAAACCCGCGCCTGGTGTATGCCGCCGTCTCGGGGTTCGGCCACTCGGGTCCCGATGCCCGCAAGCCCGCCTACGACATCCTGGTCCAGGCCCGGGGCGGGATGATGAGCATCACGGGCTGGCCCTCTTCCCCGCCCACCCGGGTCGGGATGTCCACCGGGGACATCACGGCGGCGCTGTTCGCCGCTTCGGGCGTCCTTTCCGCCCTGTACCAGCGCGAGAAGACCGGCAAGGGCCAGAAGGTGGACGTGGCCATGCTGGACTGCCAGTTGGCCATCCTGGAGAACGCCCTGGTCCGGTACCAGGTGGAAGGCAAGGCGCCGGGAGCCCTGGGCACCCGCCACCCGACGATCACCCCCTTCCAGGCTTTCCGCGCCTCGGACGCCTGGTTCGTGGTGGCCGTGGGCAACGATTCCCTGTGGAAGACCTTCTGCGAGGCCCTGGACCGGCCGGATCTATTGGCGGACCCGCGGTTTGCCAGCAACGGGGACCGCACGAAAAATCTCACCGAGCTTATCCCGGAGCTGGAGCGGATCTTTGCCCGGGGCACCGCGGCGGAATGGATAGCCCTCCTGGACGCCGCGGGCGTGCCGAGCGCCCCGGTCAATTCCGTGGACAAGGTGATGCGGGATCCCCAGCTCCTGGCCCGCAACATGCTGGTGACCGTTGAGGACCCGGAGGTCGGCACGGTGACCATACCCGGCAATCCCATCAAGATGGAGAGTCTGGAAGAGTCGCGGACCCGGTCCCCCGCCCCGGGAATCGGGCAGGATACGGTTGAGGTCCTGTCCGGGGTCCTTGGGCTGTCCGACGCCGAGATACGGGCCCTGCGGGCGACGGGTGCCCTCGGGTGAGCTGGTTCCGGCCCCTCGACACCGTGCGGGATGCCGAGGCCTTCCGTTCCGGCTCCGCGGACCCCGCGGAGCGGATCCGGGAGGTCTGCGGCCGGATCGAAGAGGCGGAGCCCGGGCTCCGGGCCCTCCTGCCCGAGCCGGGGCGGAGGGAGCGCCTCGAACGCGAGGCCCGGGCGCTGGCGGCCCGCTTCCCGGATCCCGCTTCCCGGCCGCCCCTCTACGGCCTTCTGGTCGGGGTGAAGGATATCTTCAACGCCGACGGCTTCCAGACCCGGGCGGGTTCCCGCCTCCCGCCGGAGGAATTCAAGGGACCGGAGTCGGCGGCCCTGGCGGCGCTCAAGGCGGCCGGAGCCCTGGTCCTGGGCAAGACCGTCACCACCGAGTTCGCCTTCTTCGCCCCCGGACCCACCCGGAACCCCTGGGACCTCGGAAGGACGCCGGGGGGATCCAGCTCCGGCAGCGCCGCGGGCGCCGCCGCAGGGTTCTTCCACCTGGCCCTCGGAACCCAGACCATCGGCTCCATCACCCGGCCCGCCGCGTTCTGCGGCATCGCCGGGTGGAAGCCCTCCTACGGCCGGGTGAGCGCCGCCGGGGTCTTCCCCTTCTCCCCTTCGGTGGACCACATCGGGCTTCTGGCGCCCGACTCCCGGGCTCTTGCCCTCGGAGCCGCCGTCCTCTGCGAGGGCTGGCGGGGCTTGCCTTCCCCGGTCCGACAACCCGTGCTCGCCCTGCCCGAGGGACCGTTCCTGGAGCAGGCATCCCCGGAGGCCCGGGAACGCTTCGAGCGGAGCGTTGCGGTTCTTTCGGCCGCGGGGTGGAAGGTCCTGAGGGTGCCTGCTTTCCGGGATATCGAGGAGATAAACGCCCGGCACCGCCGGATCGCGGCGGCGGAGATGTACCGCACCCACTCGGAGCTCTTTCCCCGGTACGAACAGCTGTACGCCCCCGCCACCCGGAACCTGATCCTGGAAGGCCGTGGGATACCGGAGGATCAACGGACCGCGGACCGGGACGGCCGTTTCGCTCTTCGCCGGGAGCTGGAAGAAGCCCTCGCCGCCGCGGGCGCGGACCTATGGATCTCGCCCTCCGCACCCGGGCCCGCCCCCGAGGGCCTGGACTCCACCGGCAGTCCGGTCATGAACCTGCCCTGGACCCACGCAGGCCTGCCCACCTTGTCCCTGCCTGCGGGGACCTTCCAGAACGGCCTGCCCTCGGGGCTCCAGGTGGCGGCGCGGTTCGGAGAGGATGAAGAGCTCAGTACTCAAGGAATCGAATTGGAACAGGCGTTGAAAAGGGAGGCATCATGAATTTTTCGTGGAAGATCGTCATCGACGCGGGAGCCATTTCCATGGCCCTTCTCCTGGCCACCGTGATACGCTCGCGGGTCCGGTTTTTCCAGCGCTTCATGATCCCGAACGCCTTGACGGCGGGATTCATCCTTCTGCCGCTTTACAATTACCTGTTCCCCGCCATGGGCCACGAGACGAACCGGCTGGGAGAGCTTGTGTACCACCTGCTGAGCATATCCTTCGTATCCATGACCCTGCGCAGCGCGCCTGCCCAGATCCACAAGAAGTCCGGCGGGGTCGTCGGCACGACCACGGGCATCCTTTCCCAGTACGCGATCCAGGCCTTGACCGGCTTGCTGGTCACCTACCTTCTGATCATCACCGTCTCGCCGAACCTGAACCCCGCCATGGGACTTTTCCTCCCCCTCGGGTTCGCCCTGGGGCCGGGCCAGGCTTTCGCGATCGGCCGCGGCTGGGAGGCCCTCGGCTTTCAGGGAGCGGGAACCGTGGGTCTCACCTTCGCGGCCCTGGGCTATCTGTGGGCTTGTTTCGCGGGAGTCTACCTGATCAACTACGGGGTCAAGAAAGGGTGGATGCACACGGATACCCTGAAAGCGTTCCAGGACAAGGGCATCATGTCGGGCATCATCCCGAAGGAACAGGAGCGGCCCGTGGGCGCCCGGCTCACCACGGACTCGGAGGCGATCGATTCCTTCAGCTTCCACGCTGGGCTGGTGGCCGGAACCTATTTCCTTTCGTACCTGCTGCTGAAGGCCCTGTCCTTCGGGTTGTCCTTCGCCGGAAACGCGGGCCGCGAGCTGGCCGTGAACCTCTGGGGCATCAACTTCATCTTCTCCGCCCTGACCGCCCAGCTGGTACGGTTCATCCTGGTCAAGGTCAAGGTGTCCCATGTGCTGGACGACTCGACCCTCTCCCGCATGTCCGGATTCGCCGTGGACTACATGGTGGCCGGCGCCATCGCGGCGATCTCCCTTGTCTTCGTGGGAAAGTACTGGATGGAGATACTCGTTTTGTCCACGATCTGCGGGATCCTCACGACGATCACGGTGCCCTGGATGGCGTCCCGGATGTTCAAGGACTACCGGTTCGAGCGGATGATGATGATCTACGGCTGTTCCACGGGCACCCTGTCCACGGGATTGGCCCTGCTCCGGGTCCTGGATCCGGAGTTCCGGACACCGGTGACCTCGGATTACATGGTCTCCGCGGGGCTCACCTTCATGATGGCCATCCCCTTCATCCTGGCCATCAACCTGCCGGCAAAGTCCGGCCAGACCGGAGACATGGTACCCTTCTGGATGATGGTCGTCCTGAGCGGTATCTATCTGGCGGTGACCCTGGGGATGTACGTCTTCCTAGCCCGCCGCAGAACCCTTGCCCAGGCCGGACAGATCTGGCACCCGTAGGATCGAGATCGCCATCATCCATTGCCGGGCGGATGACCTGCGGGTGGGGAACCGGATCTGGTATACGGACCGTCCCCGGTAGAACTCCAGGAGATTCCGCTTGAGAACCCCCTCGCCTTCCAGCTCCGACAGGGGGAAGGCGAGGGGTGCCCCCGCGAGCGGGGCCAGTTCGATCCGATCCCGGTACATCGACAGGGTCCCCAGATGGATGCGCCGCAGCGGGGAGAGCCTCCACCCCTTCAGCACCAGCACCCCGGGATCGGAAAAGATCGGCTTGCCGTTTTCGCCGCCGGCGCGCTCGCGCAGATACGTGCGGAACGCGTCTTCCTGCCACAGGCTCCATTCCCGTATGGTGGAGAACCGCGGGGGCCGACCGTCCGAGGGCCGGAACCTGTAGTAACGGTCCAGCCGGCTGGCCTGCCCGCAGCCCTCGCAGCGGAACAGGTCCTCGGAGCTCCGCATACGGCCCACCTCCCCGCAGGAGGGGCACTGGAACAGCACGGTCTCCAGGTGTTCCGCCCGGTGCCTCCGGCCCGAGAACGGGATCTTGCGGCTTTCCATCCAGAGGGCCTCGTCGTGCTCCAGCGAGTCCTCCAGCCGGGCCAGGATCTCCTCGGGGGTCATCCGTTTCAGGTCTTCCGCCGTCAGGGCTACCTTGAATTCGATCTCCAGGGCTCCCCGGCGGCGCATCCAGCTCCACCGGGGCAGGGAATAGAAGGCGCCTTTCAGGACGGGGGTCACCACGGGGACCTTGAGCAGTTTCAGGAGCTTGCCCGTGGCGGGCACCAGGGCCTGGGTGTGGCCGTCGAAGCTGGCGGTGCCTTCCGGGAAAATGCCCACCACCCCCTTGCGCTTCCGGACGACCTCCACGATGCCGTTGATGGTCTGGAGATCGGGTATATGCTTGGACTTGGGGATGGTGCCCACCAAACGGAGGAGGGCCCGCATGATGCGGGTGCGCATGTTCCCGTCGCTGGCGATCCAGTGTACCGGCACGGGTACGTTGGAGCCGACCATGAAGGGATCCACCATGCACGAGTGGTTCGGTACGATCACGTACGGAGGCCGGAGGGTCTTGAGTACCTCGGAGTTGACGAGCCGGATCCGGTACATGGTTCTCAGGTATTTCCCGTAGACCAGGGCGAGCAGGAGGTTGAACCATCGGGGATTTCCCGGGGTATAGGTCTTGTTGACGGCGGCGGGCATGGGCGGCCCCTCGGGATGTGCAGTATAGGCCGTATCCACGGCGCGGTATCACGATACCCCAGGAATCCCGGCCGCGCAAGGTGGGAAACCGGGAAAGGATCTCATACAACAGCGGGCCCGCTGTTCGCGATGAGATCAGTTAGCCCCGTTCTTTCTCCGCCCGAACAGGGGGCAGGCGACCCGAACCCTCACTATGGATGCCAGGATGACCAGGCCCGCCAGGCCTGCGGCCATCCAGACGACGGTGGAGTACTCGGGGTCGGTCTGCACCCGTTTCAGCAGGATGCCCGCATACGCCCAGACTACGACCAGGGGGGCGGCTATCTGCCGCTTGGCTACGGAAAAACCCAAGGCCACGGCCAGGCCGGCCAGGATGACCGCCACGGTCCAGATCCTCGGGTCCAGCCCGAAGCCGTCCCAGCGGGTCTTGACCAGGAGGGCCGTGACGTTCGCTATCGTAGCCACGCAAATCCAGCCCAGGTAGACCCTAAGGGGCACGGTCAGGAGGAAGCGCCGGAGGCGGATCGAGCCGGGTTCCCGGTCGGGGCTCCGCTCCAGGATCCCTCCCGAGCCCAGTTTCCGCTCCGCATCCCGCTCCAGGGCCAGGAGGGTCCCCAGGATGACCAGCATCACCACCAGGGAGGTACCCGCGAGCCGCCAGTGCCAGGCCAGGATCCATGCCGCATTCGCGGCGGCGTTCAGGATGAACAGGGCCCCGTCCCGGCCCGTCCATGCGCGCGGAGACTCCGGGGCGGAGCGGAAGGCTTCCCGGGCGGCGGCCGCGACGTACCCGGCCAGCAGGAGGTAGATGAGACCCCAGATCGAAAAGGTCAGTCCGGCGGGCACGAAGAGGTTGGGAAGCTCGTCGGAGAGCTGTCCGGTGTTGACCCCGTTCAAGGGCAGTGCGGAGGCCAGGCCGTTGACGGCCACCATGCCGGTGAAGGCCAGGATGGACAGAAGGGCGGCCGGGCGGGCCGCGGGATGGTCGTTCGCTGCGGATTTCATATTCTCAATGGTAATCATTTGAAGAGGTCGGCGCCAGGGTATCCCGCCGCTTCCCGGAAGGCCGCGGCCCCGCCCTTCTCGCCGGCGGGCAGGATTCCTCCCTTGCCCTTACCGCTTTCCTGCGGCTAGGATGTGGGGACAAGGAGGCTCCATGAACCTCGATGCATCGGCGTCCCGCGACACGGCGGCGCGCGCCCAGGGTTTGCTGGCCCGGGCCCGGGAGGGCATGGCGCGGCGGGTGGTCGGCAAGACGGAACTGGTGGACGGGATCCTGACGGCGGTCGCCGCGGACGGCCATGTCCTGTTGGAGGGAGTCCCGGGTCTCGCCAAGACCCTGGCCGTCAAGACCTTCGCGGAGCTTGCGGGCCTCACTTTCCGGAGGGTGCAGTTCACTCCGGACCTCCTGCCCGGGGACATCACGGGCAGCCTCTTCTACGACGCCCCCACGGGCCGTTTCGTGCCCCGGGAGGGGCCGGTCTTCACGAACGTCCTCCTTGCGGACGAGGTGAACCGGGCTCCCGCCAAGGTGCAGTCCGCCCTCCTGGAGGCCATGGAGGAGAGGCAGGTGACCATCGGAGACCGGAGCATCCCCCTGCCCAAGCCCTTCTTCGTCCTGGCCACCCAGAACCCCATCGAGCACGAGGGCACCTTCCGCCTGCCCGAAGCCCAGGTGGATCGCTTCCTGCTCAAGGTCCTGGCGGGGTATCCGGACATGCAGGAGGAAACGGATATCGTCCGCAAGGTCGCGGACGGAAACTCCGCTCCCCTGAAACCCCTACTCTCCATCGAGGACATCGAGTTCCTCCGGGCTGCCGCCCGCTCGGTTCGGGTGGAACCCGACGTCCTGGATTACGCCGTGCGGGTCGTGCGGGCTTCCCGCCCCTCCGACGCCGACGGGGCGCCCCAAGCCCTTCGGGAACTCCGGCGCTACGTGGAGTACGGGGCCTCGCCGCGGGCTTCCATATATCTCTACCGCTGCGCCCGGGTGGGTGCCCTCTTCGCGGGCCGGGACTACGCCCTGCCCGAGGACGTCAAGGCCGCTGCCCTGACGGTCCTTCGGCACAGGATCATCCCCTCCTACGAGGCCGAGGCGGAGGGCATCACCTCGGACGCCGTCATCCAGCGTCTCCTGACCATCGTGCCGGTGCCCTGACCTATGTCCCCGGAAGCCGTCCATCGGACCCTGCGAAGGCTTCTCTTCTCGGCTCCCGTGCTGTCCCGGGCACTCCTTGCGGGCGGATTCCGGTCGGTGTTCCGCGGCCGGGGCATCGAATTCGACGCCCTCCGGGACTACGACGCCGAGGACGACGCCCGGCAGATCGACGGGCGGGCCACCGCCCGGTTCGGGAGGGCCTTCGTGCGGACCTACCGGGAGGACCGGAACCTGACGGTGCTCCTGGTCCTGGACGAGAGCGGATCGATGTCCTACGGGACGACCCGGACGCGGCGCCAGGCCGCGGGTATCGCGGCCTCCCTTCTGGCCTACGCCGCCGCCTTGAACGGAACCTACGTGGGGGCCGTCTTCTTCGGTCCCGAGGGGATTTCCTTCGTGACCCCCCGTTCGGGGCGCAGGCCGGCCCTCTCCCTCACCGAGCGTCTGGCGGCGGATTCTCCGGCCGGTCCGCCCCCGGCGGAGTCCCGCGCCCTCCCGGGCCGCAAAACCGGGCTGGCCGGGGCCTTGGAATCCGCGGGGGCCGTCCTGAAACGCCGATCCCTGGTCTTCGTCCTGTCCGATTTCCGGGCCGCCGCGGAGGGCCCCGCAGGGTATTCCGGACCTCTGGGCCGCCTGGCCGCCCGGCATGACGTCGTGACCATCCGGATCACGGATCCCTCGGACTCGGATCCGCCCGGCGGGGGCGCCTCCGCGGAGGTCTTCGACGCGGAGGAGGGGCGTCCCGTCTTCCTGGCCCTGGGTTCCCGGGGGCTTCGGGAAGCCTGGTCCTCCTTCCAGGGCGAGATGAGGCTCGACGGCCTCCGGGCCCAGCGGGCGTCGGGCGCGGCTTCCCTGGAACTGGGTACGGAGGAAGACCCCGGAAAGGCGCTGGTGGCCTTCTTCGAGCGCCGGAGGCGGGGCAGATGAATCGCTGCATCGCGGCGGCCGCGGTATGCCTCGCCCTGGCCCAGGCCGGGGACGCCCAGGTCCGAACCCGCGTCCTGGCCACGACGGTGACTCCCGCACGCCCCTATGTGGGGGATATCGTGGAATGCGCGGTGACCTTCGAACCCTCGGAGCCCGGACTTGCGGAAGGACCCCTGGATGTTCCGAAGAGCCCGGTCGGCGGAGGGGAGACGGAACTGACGGCGGCCTCGGTGAGGAAAAAGTCCGGCGCCTG
This sequence comes from Spirochaetota bacterium, assembly GCA_041306765.1. Lineage (GTDB taxonomy): Bacteria > Spirochaetota > Spirochaetia > Treponematales > UBA12059 > JAAYUR01. The sequence continues at coordinate 19,469 of JBFZER010000359.1, forward strand.
GGTGTATACGGCTCGGTTCATCGCCTGGGTTCCGGGCTCCGCCCGGGTTCCCGTTCCGCCCTCCGCGGGCTTCGTCCTGCCCGAGGTCCGGGTGGAGATAGCCTCGGCGGTGGACGATTTCGGCAGGTCCCCTCCTGCATACAAGGACCCCCTGGAATTGCCGGGCACCCGGCTGCTGGTGTGGGGCGTGTCCGGAGGGCTGCTCGCGGGTGCGGTCCTGGCCTGGTCGACGGCCTTCGGTCTCGTACCCTGGCTCCGGCGGCTCCGGCGGGCCTGGAGGGAGGGCCGCGCGGGCCGCGATTTCGGGCGCTCCCTGGACTACCTCGAAGCCACCGCTCCGGAACTCCGGCCCGAGGAGCTCTGGGCCCTCCTGGCCAAGGCGCTCCGGGAATACCTGGAAGCCCGGACCCGGATTCCGTACCGGGCGCTGACCGCACGGGAAGCCCTGTCCGCGCTCCCGGACAACCTGCCCGAGGGGGTGGCCGAGGAAGCCGCCGCCCTGCTGGGCGAGGGGGATTCGGTCCGGTTCGCCCGGAAAGGCTCCCGAAGCGGGATCCCCGAGGCGATCGGGCGCTCCCGTTCAATTCTCAGATCCGTCGAGGAGGCGGCCCGTGACGTCCTTCGATAATCCCCTGGCCTTTCTCCTGATCCTCGCCGTGCCCGCCTGGATCCTCCTGCGCTCCCGGGCGATGCGCAGGGGCGGAAGCCTACGCCTGCCCCTGGACGAGGCCCTCGGGCGGAGGTTCGAAGCCCCCGCAGGATTGCGGCGCACCCTGGCGGGGGCGGGCCGGACCCTCGGGCTGCTTGCCTGGCTGGGGCTGGTCGCCGCGGCCGCGGGACCCCAATCGGTGGAGCGCCGGACCGTGTTTCCGAACCGGGGGGACGACGTCCTGTTCGCCCTGGACGTTTCCCCCTCCATGGGGGCCCGGGATGTCGATCCCGACAGGCTGTCCGCTTCCAAAACCCTCCTGGAGCTGTTCCTGCGGGAGGACCGGTCCGACGCGGTGGGGGTGGTGGTGTTCGGCCGGGAGGCCGCCCTCCTGTGCCCGCCTACCACGGACTATGGAGCCCTCCGGGACCGCCTGGCCCGGGCGAAGCCCGGAGCGCTGGGAGACGGCACCGCGATCGGGCTGGGCCTGGCCCAGGCGGTACGTCATGCTGTCCGGGCCCGGGGAACCACGGACCGGGTCATCCTGGTGACGGACGGCGAGAACAACGCCGGTTCCCTTTCCCCCGAGGACGCCGTCGACCTGGCTGCCCGGCTGGGAGTACGGCTTACCATAATAGGAGTCGGCAGCCGGGGGGACGTCCCCCTGAGCTACGAGGACCCCAGGACCGGGGAGCGGCTGGAGGGCACCTATGCAAGCGGCTTCGACGAGGCGTCCCTGCGGGGCCTGGCCGCGCGGGCGGGGGGGGAGTACCTCTCCGCGAAGGACGGGCCGGCCCTGGAGCGGGCCTTCCGGGCGGTGGCCGGGCGGATGGCCAGCGCCGAGGGAGCCCGTTCCGTTACGATCCGAAGATCCCGGGCCGCCTCCGTGCTGGCGGCCTCCACCGCGGCGCTGGCGCTGTCCTGGCTGCTGGGCTTGGCCGCCCGGGGGTGGCTCTCGTGACCTTCCTGCGCGCGGAAGCCCTCTGGGCCCTCGCCCTCCTGGCCCCGTACGCCGCCTTCGAGGCTCTCTGCGTGATACGGGGGCGGGACCTGGCCGGCCGGCTTGCCCCGGGGGCGGAGGCGGAAGCCTCGCGCCGGATCTGGCTGGGCAGGCGGGTAGGGCGAGCCCTGGCCGGCGCCTGGGCCTGGATCTTCGCGGTCGCCGCGATGGCCGGTCCCTCCTGGGGCTTCCTGCCCTCCCCGGGCCCCGCGACGGGCGCAGAGGCCGCCCTGGTCCTGGACGTGTCCCACTCCATGCTCTCCTCGGACATCCCTCCATCCCGGCTGTCCGCCGCCCGGGACATGTCCCGGGCCTTGGTGCGGGTCCGCTCCGAAATCCCCTTCTCCGTGACGGCTTTCAAGGGCGGCGCCGTATTGCTGTGCCCCCTCACGGACAGCCCGGACGCCCTGGACCAGGCCCTGGAATGGGCGGTCCCCTCCGCAATCACGACCCAGGGTACCTCCGCCGCGGAGGGTCTGCGGCAGGCCCTGGAAGGTTTCACCCGGGACCCGGGCCTGGCCCGGTGGATCGTCCTGTTCAGCGACGGCAATGACCTCGCCGGCGGAGCCGCGCAGGCGGTCCGGGAGGTCCGGGAGAGAGGCGTCCGGATATTCGCCGTAGGCTGCGGAGGCGCGTCCGAGGCGCCGGCGGTGGATGACTCGGGAGCGCCCGTCAAGCTGGCGGACGGCACTCCGGCGCGGACTTCCCTGCGGTCGGATACCCTCCGCACCTGGGCCCGGGACAGCGGAGGCCTGTACGCGGACCTCTCGGATCCCGCCGCCCTCCGGACGATCTCGGAAGCCCTGGATTCCCGTCCCGGGACCCCGGGGTCGAGGCCGGCGAGGCGGCCCGCGGACCGGACCGGACTGGCCGCCTTCCTGGCACTCCTGGGAGCCGCGCTCCGCGCCTTCCTCGGCCTGCCGGCTCCGCCGCCCGGCCGCGGGCGGAGGACCGCCGCGGTCCTGCTGGCGGTGCTGGGTCTCAGCGCTTGTTCCGGGCCCCGCCTGCGGGTCCTGGAGGGGAACCGCCTGGCCGAACGGGGACGCTACGAGGACGCCATCGCGGCCTACCTCTCCGCGGGAGAGCGGGAGGGAGAGGGAATCGTGGCCCTGGACCTGGCAACGGTGTACAGCCGCATGGGGGAGGGGACGGCGGCGGACCCCCTCTTCGCCCTGGCCGAGTCTTCCCGCCTGCCGGAGGTGGCCGCCGCGGCCTACCACAACCGGGGCGTCCGGTTGTTCGAGTCCTCCCGGTTCGACGAGGCGGCCCAGGCCTTCATCCGGGCCCTTCGCCTGGTTCCCCAGGATATCGAGTCCAAGCGGGCCCTGGAACTTGCCCGGGCGGCGGCGGCCGCCTCGCGGCTGTCCCGTGCCTCCCGGCGCGAGGCCACCTCCGTCGGGACGGACGGCCGGGACGAGGCCCTCCTGTCCCTTCTCCGCAGGGCGGATTCCGGCTCCTTCCGTCCTCCCGCCGCGCCTTCTTCGGATTCGGGAGGGCCGGACCATTGAGCGCGGGGAGGAGCGAATCGTCCCCGGGTCGGCATCTTCGGCGAGCCCCGGGGATTTCCGTCCTCGCGGTTCTCCTGGCAGCGGGCCGGGCCGCCGCGGCCCAGGGAGTCCCGTACTCCGTGTCCATCGCGCCGGAACCGCCGAGGGTCGGGGAGGTGTTCACCGTCACGGTCCTCCTTCCCGGCGCGTCCGCGGGGGAGGTGAGGGCGGGTGAACCGGCTTCGGCCGCGGACCTTTCCTTCGTATCCCTGACGGTCTCTCCCGTGCTCATCGACACCCCCGAGGGACCCCGGGCGGGCGCGAGGATCGCCTATGTCTTCCGCGCGGAGTACCCCGGGGAACTTCGGATACCGAGGCTCGAGGTGTCCGTCGGGGGCTCGCCGATTCCGATCGGTCCCCTGGCGATGGATATCCTCCCCTCCGGAAACGCTCCGCCCCCCGCGCCGTACTCGTGGAACGCCCCCGCCTCGGTGACCCGTTGGCAGTGCTTCCCCGCCATCCTGGCACCGAGGAGCCCGGATGCCCCGGCCCTGTCCGTTCCCGCGCTCCCCGCATCCCCGGGCCTGTCCCTCGAGCCCGCCGGGGGCCTCTCCTTCGTGGGTATCCCGCTGGCGGAGGGGTCCGTCTTCCTGCCGGCGGTCCCGTCCCCGGACGGCCGGGCGGCATCCGAAGCCCGGCAGGTCCGGTCCCTGCCGGCCCCCCGGGAAATCGCGGGCAGCCGGGCGGTCGGCGTTTTTACCGCCCGCCTGATCCGTGCCGGCGCCGGGCCTGTCCGCGCGGGGGAGACCCTGACATTCCGCGTGGAGGTCCGGGGAACGGGGAATCTCCCCGTCCTGGAGCCCCCGGAGATCCGGATCCGGGGACCCGGAGCCGGTTCGGTCCGAGCTCCCGCGGCATTCCCGGTGGCCGAGGTGCGCGCGGTTTCCGGCGCATACGCGGTAATGACGGGCCGGGAGCTCCGGCTGGTTCCCGGAATCCCGGGCGTGTATACCGCGGAGGCCTCGCCCTTCGTGTTCCTGGATCCCGGAACCGGCGCCCTGGGCATCGTGAGTTTCGCCCCCGTCCGGGTCCCGGTGGATCCGGCTCCCCCGGACGTCCTTCCCGGGACCGGGGGACATCCCCTTCCGGAAGCCCTGC
>JBFZER010000360.1:0-4423 GCA_041306765.1 Spirochaetota bacterium
AATACAAACGTAACAGCATCGATACGACACGCTGTTCGATCGAGCGGCTCATGCGCGAAATGGGCCTGCGGGGCGTCGTCCGGGGCCGCACCACGCGAACGACCATCGCCGCGGACAAGGATCCGCGGCCTCTCGACCTCGTGCAGAGGCGGTTCCGCGCCGATCGGCCGAACCAGCTCTGGGTCGCCGATTTCACCTACGTCGCGACGTGGTCGGGCTTTCGTCTACGTCGCCTCCATCGTCGATGGTTTTTCTCGTATGATCGTCGGATGGCGCGTTTCCACGTCGATGAGCGCCGAGTTGACGCTCGATGCGCTTGAGCAGGCCATCTGGGCTCGCAAGGTCAAAGGCAATCTGATTCACCACCAAGCGGTTGCTTGAACCGATCGGGAATATCCCCCCTGCCGAGTTTGAGAAACTGTATTATGATGAACAGGACGGTCTGGCCATAGGAGCCGGACTCAACTAAACGGCACTCCGGCAAACCCGGGGCGATTCACCGTGCTTGAGAGCGGTGGTTTCCTCACATATACTATCTAATTGGTTAAGGAAAATCATTCCATTTAACTGGAGGTAATCCATGCGTTTGCCTTCGCTTCGCTTGCTGTGCGCCCTCATGTCCATCCTGGACCTCTCCGTGCCAAGGCTGGCCGCCCAAAAAAGCCCGACCCCTGCCATACAGGTGAAGAGGGATCTTGCCTACGCGTCGGGAGGGCCCGAGTTCACACTCGACATCGCCTATCCCGCCGAGCCGGCAACACCCCGCCCCCTCCTCGTCTACGTACCGGCAAACGACTATGGCATTGACTTCTCTTATTCCAACACCTTGCACTGGAAGGGGAATTATACTGACCTCATCCTCCAGGAGGCAGCGGCCAAGGGCTATGTCGCCGCGGCCATAAACCACCGTCGGGCCGACATCCTTTTCCTCAAGGGTTCCGCCTATCCGCTGGGAGCCCTCGTAGACGACCTCAGGTCGGCCCTCGCCTGGCTCGCCGCCCATGCGGCTGACTACGGGATCGATCCGGCCCGCATCGCCGTCCTTGGCAATTCTTCCGGAGGGCACCTGGCCTTGGCCGCGTCCTATGGCATGCCGGGCGAGAGCATGACGGCCTGGACTGCGGCTCCCGGCTTCCCGGCCATCAAGGCAGTAGTCTGCAGCTCCGGCGTTCCGGACGATGGAGCCTTCATGGCCGAGTACCTTAAGAACCCTGCCGCCTTCCAGGTTACGCCATATCCGGAAATCGTCAGCATGCTGAGGGATCTCTACGGCGGTGACTATCCGGAACGCCGCGCCGCCTACGAGGCGGGCACCCCGATTCGCTTTGTGCGTCCGGCCTGTCCCCCCACATTCCTCCTCCATGGCGGCTTGGATAAGATTCTCGATCCCAAGTACGTGGTGGCCCTGGATGAGGCGCTGTCCAAGGCGGGAGTGCGACATGGCCTCCGCATCTTCCCCCACGCAGCGCATCGCAGTTTCCTCCGAGAAAACGAGGTCTGGGACTTCCTGTCCGCCGAGCTCAAGCCCTGATTTCGGACGGCCCGGGCGGCCAGGGCCCGCCCGGGGAAGCTTGGGCTGCCGGCGTTGACTCCGGGAAGGCCGGCGGCCTAGAGTGAGAGCATGGATTCAATGGTACGCGGTCTGCAGGCCGCCTTGGCCGCCTTCTTCGACTTCAAGGCCTATGTCATCCTCCCGGTATTCATGCTCGTCCTGGCCCTGGCCGCGCGGATGAGGCTCAAGGAGGCTCTGCTTGCGTCGATCAAGATCGGAGCGGGCTTTTCCGGCGTCTTCATCGTGTTCGGCTTCTTCGTATCCCAGATAAGCCCGGCCATCGAGGCGGTCATCACGGTGCGGGGCCTTTATTACCCGGTGGCGGACGTGGGCTGGCCTCCCCTCGCCGCCATCACCTGGTCGTCCCCCCTCACCCCGCTCATCATCCCCCTGGTCATGGTCCTGAACCTGGCCATGGTCGCGACACGGGGCACCAAGACCCTCTACATCGACCTTTGGAATTACTGGCATTTCGCCCTCATGGGGGTGCTGGTGCAGAACGCCAGCGGCAGCCTTCTCCTGGGCATAGCCTCCAGCCTGCTCATCGCGCTCCTGACCATCAAGGCCGCCGAGTGGTCCGCTCCGTACGTACAGCGCGAGATGGGACTGGAAGGCCTGGCCATAAGCCCCCTGTCGGTCGCCGCCCTGCTTCCCTACGCCGTGGCCCTCAACCGGGCCTTCGACGCGATACCGGGCCTGCGCCGCCTGTCCTGGGATCCCTCCCGCCGCGGGGCAAAGGGGACGGGGCCGCAGCTGCTTCAGGAACCCATGGTCATAGGAATCCTGGTGGGAGCGAGCCTGTCGGTCCTGGCCGGCTACGACCTCAAGGGCCTGTTGGAAACCTCCATCAACATCGCGGCCGTCATGTTCCTGCTGCCCAAGTGCGGCGGCCTCATCGGGGAAGGCATAGGCGCGGTATCCCTGGCCTTCAAGCTGCTGGTGGAAAAACGCTTCCGGTACCTGAGCGGCCTTTCCATCGCCGTGGACACCGGGATCCTCATGACCAACCCCTCGGTGATCGCCACGGGGCTCATCCTGATACCCCTGTCCCTGTTCATCGCCCTCCTGCTGCCGGGCAACCGCGTCCTGCCCCTGGGGGATCTGCCGAACCTCATCTCGATCATGTCCCTGTGCACCCTGGTCATGGGGGGCAACGTCCTGCGCTCCGTGCTGGCGGGCATACCCGTCGTCGCCAGCTTCCTGCTCATATCCTCCGACATGGCAAGCCTGTACACCAGCCAGGCCGCGGCCGCGGGCATCGTTCTCGACCTGGGGGGCCGCCAGATCACGGCCTTCACGGACGGGGGCAACCAGCTTCGCTACTGGATCTATTGGCTGTTCCAGGGCAATGCCGCGGCCCTGGCCGCGATTCCCGTCGTGGTGGCCCTGCTGTGGTTGGCATGGCGGGACAACAAGAAAATGCTCGGACTGCAGAAGCCGGATTGACCAGCCGTCCCTCGGAATAGTTTCTTTAAATCGTCTTCGGTATCGTTTACGGTCGACAATTCCGTAGCAATATCAACAATTGTCGAGTATACTCGACAATATGATCCAACGACCCGAGTATATCGATCGTTTACGAAGCGCCGAATCGCGCCCTCTCATCCCCGTCCTGACCGGGATACGGCGCTGCGGCAAAAGTTCCATCCTGGCGCTGTACGCGGACGATCTGCGTTCCCGTGGGATTGATCCCTCCCGGATTCTCCCTATCAACATGGAATCCCTGGAGTTCGATTCCCTTCGGGAGTACGGGGCCATGAACCGCTTCGTCCGGGAGCGCCTGCCTCAAGGCGGCTTTCTGCTTCTGGATGAAGCCCAGGAAGTCGAAGGCTGGGAACGGCTGGCGGCGTCCCTGTCGGCGGAGGGAACGACCCGATGCGTGCTGACAGGTTCCAACGCGGCCCTGCTCGCATCGGACCTGGGCACCCTGCTGACGGGCCGGGTCCAGGAAATTCCCGTGGAGACCCTGTCCTTCGCCGAGCTTGCCGCGGCGAAATCGGAGAAGCCCCCGGACGCCCTCTTTTCCCGCTATCTCCGGATAGGGGGATTCCCCATCCTCCACGCCCTGGAGTACGACGAGGAAAGCGCCGCGGCCTATACCTCGACCCTGACAGACGCCATCCTCATGCGGGACGTCGTCCAGCGCCATTCGATACGGGATCCCGACGCCCTGCGCCGGATTCTCGCCTTTGCCTTCGACAACATAGGCAGCATCACGAGCGCTCGGAAAATCAGCGAGTACTGGAAATCCCAGCGAAGGTCGGTCTCCACGGACACCACCGTGAACTATTTAGGCTACCTCTGCGATTCCTTCCTGCTGCGCAAGATCCGCCGTCTGGACATCAAAGGGAAGCAGCACCTGGAGTACAGCGAGAAGTATTACGCCGGGGATATCGGCCTCCGGCGAGGTGTTCCGGGTCAACGATCCGGGGACATAGCCGGTATCGCGGAGAACCTGGTATGCCTCGAACTGGTCCGTCGGGGGTGGAAGGTTTCCGTGGGAGTCGTCGGGGACCGGGAGATCGACTTTGCCGTCCAAAGAGGCGACGAGCTCAGGTACTATCAGGTTTGCGCTTCCCTGGATTCACAGTCCACGATCGACCGGGAGTTCTCCGCCTTGGAAGCCGTGGATGACCAATGGCCTAAGTCGGTGATCGCCCTCTCCCCTTCCCCGATCCCGGGCCGAAACGGCATTCCGGTCCTGACGCTGCGGGACTTTCTGATGGGGGCGGGGTAAGGGAAATCCGCGGATCCCGGCCTAGACGAACTGGTCGAAGAGGACGGGGTTCCCGTCGGGGTCCTCGAGGGTGAAGCTGGTCGGGCCGGCGGTCGACTCGTCGGCCTCGGAAGTCAGGGAGAGGCCTTTCCGCT
>JBFZER010000361.1:0-5092 GCA_041306765.1 Spirochaetota bacterium
CGACGCTCTTCCGATCTCGGCCAGGGCGGCGGCGGCGAGTCGGACCGGGATTTCCCCGGGTGCGACGCCCTCGCCGGCGGGATCGCTTCCGGGCTCCGCGGCCCGGCCGGCCGCCTCCGGATCCGGGGGCGCCGAGTAATCCCCCCGGGTGAGGGCGACGTAGGCGGGCAGGAGTACGAAGACCAGGGCGGCTCCGGGGCTGCGGGCCGCGAGGAAGGACGCCGCCGCGGCCGCGGCCAGGGATCCTCGGCCCAGTCCCCGATCGGCCAGGGCTTCGAGACCCCGGATCAGGCGGGTCCGGGCGCTGCGGCGTTTCGCTTCCATGGCGGGTATTATATACTTCCACCCCGAGATTGGGGAGAACAAGGAAGGATCGCATGAGGGAAGCTATCGGATCCGGATGACGGATACGGTGCGGCCGGAAGAGTCGTAGAGGCGGTCGGGATTCAGGGGGTCCGGCATGCGGTCTCCCTGGACCAGGAAGGCGTACCGATGCTCCCCCGAGGGCAGGGGCAGGGCGAGTTCGTAGATTCCCGGCCGCGTCTCCTTCAATTCGTGGACGAAGGGATCCCAGGCGTTGAAATCCCCGACGACGGCCACGAATTGCCCGGGATCGGACTCGTACCGGAACCGGGCCGTGCGGCCGTCTTCCGCCAGGATCTTCCAGGCCCCGGGGCGGGCCGAGGAGAGGAAGGGAACCCTGGCCAGGGAGAAGACCGCTCCCGTACGGGGGTCGCGCTCGAAGGAGGGGTTCACGGCGTCCCGGGACCAGATCCCGTCCACGACCAGCCTGTATTTCAGAGGCTCCCGGGTCTCGTAGGGAACCGGGACGGCCAGGACGAACAGGCCGTGGGCGTTCCGCTCGAAGGAATGGATGCTCCGGAAATTCTCGTGGGCGAAGGAAGCCCCGACATGGCGGTAGGAGCCTTCCGCGGTCAGGATCAGGTAGCCTTCGACCACCTGGGGAGGTTCGGCCCGCCGCAGGCCCGCGAGGTGGAGGTGGAGGGTGAGGGACTCCACCTGGAAGGACCAGGCCGCGTCGGCGGCCAGGAGCAGGAGGAGCGCGGCAACGATTGTTCTTTGCTTCATGGCGTTCAAGTACTGTATCGGCGCGGATTTACGGAGTCCTTAGTCGATTTCCCTATACAGCCCGAGCAACCTTCCGTTAATATAGGGGATGGGACGCCATGCCTAATCTTCAGGAAATCGAACGCTTCAAGCAGGACATACGCGCGCTCGGCCGGGAGTCGGAGCTTCTGGAGGAATGGGGGGAGACCTACGAGGACATCCCCCCTCCCGAGCAGGGCGTCCCCGCCGACCTGTCCGAACTCATGGGCCCCGTTCCGCAGGAGGGCCCGGCCGAGGGAGCTCCGGGCGGAGGGCCTTTGGCCGCGGAGGGGGACCTGGCCTCCTTTCTGGACACCCTGGCCCTCGGCGCCGAACCCGGCGCGGAAGAGCCGGAATCCCCCCTGGCGGCCGGTCTGGAAGCCCCGGACGCGTTCGCTCCCGGAGACGCCTCCGTCGAGGCCCTGGGCAGACCCGTGCCCGGGTTCGAGGGCCTTTCCGGATCCTCCGGGGCGGAAGGGCTGGCGGATAGTTCCCGGGAGGAGCCGGAGGGGTTTGTTCTCGAGGACGAGGGGGGTATCCCCGAAGGCCTTCTCGGAGGCCTGACGGACGAGCTGGAGGCCTCCCTGCCGGAGGAGCCGGAATCGACGGAAGAACCTGCCGCCTTCGAGGAAGTGCCGTTGGCTCCCGAGGAATTCTCCCTCTTCGGGGAGGAGGAAGCCCCCGGGCTGCCGGTGCCCGAAGGTGAGGGTCTAGCGGATTTCGGGATGCCCGGAGAACCCCTTCCGGACCTCGAGGAAGCGGGCGCGCCCGAAGCGGGCGCCCCGCCGGAGGAGTTCGAGGGCTTCGACGTCTCGATTCCCGAACTGGACGGCGGTGCCGAGCCTCCGGGAGGGGGTCCCGCCGCCAGCCTGCCCGAGGAGGCGCCGTCCGCGGATTTCGGGGAACTCTCCCCGGAGATCGGGGCGGGATCCGGGGATTCCGCGGATTCCTTCGAAACCTTCCGCCTGGACGAGGCCGCGCCGAGCCCGGGGCCGTCCGCTCCCGCCGGAGTCGGCGGACTGAACCTGGACCAGGAGCTGGCCTCCCTGGAGAACGATCTCACCCCGTCGGAAAACTTCAACCTGGAGAGCGCCTGGGGAGGCGCGGATTTCTCCATCCCGGGCTACGAGACCCCCGCACCCGCGCAGAAGCAGCCGGGGGCGGGTGCCAAGCCCAAGGGCGGAGCCGCGCCGGGACGCCCGGACCGGGGCGCCGAAACCTTCCGGGAGCCGGCCCGGGAGGCCGAGGACGAATCCGTCCCGACGGTGGCTCTGACCGAGGACCAGGTGGACGCCCTGCAGGACACTCTCCTGTCCTACCCCCTGAACCTGCGGCTGGCGATCGAGGAAGCCCTGGCCGAGGAGAGGGGTACCGAGGCCCAGCGGTCCCGGATGGTCCTCCTGCTCGCCAAGGGGGCATCCCCGGGTGAGACCGCTTCCTTGGCCGCCCGCATCCTGAAGCGGCCGGTTCCTGTGCCCAGGGATTTCGAGAAGCGAACGGGAGCCGAACTGGAGGCGGAGAAGGGAAGCCTCCGCTACATCCTGATCCACACCGTGGCGCCGATAGCCGCCATGGTCCTGGCCGTCGTGCTGGGCCTGGGAGCCCTCGGCTTCCTCGGGTACCGCTTCGTGTACCGGCCCGTCCGGGCGGAACTTCTCTACCGGGAGGGATACGAGGAGATCCGCCAGGACCGATTCCCCGAGGCCGAGGCCGTCTTCCTCAAGGCGGACAAGGTATGGGTCCACAAACGGTGGTACTACCGCTACGCCGAGGCGTTTGCCGCGAAAAACCAGTTCGTCGCCGCGGCCCGGAGGTACGACGCCCTCCTGGCGCGATGGCCGAACGACCGCAGGGGGGTGCTCGACTACGCCGGGATGGAGTTCCATTCCCGTCTGGACTACGCGAAGGCGGCGCGTCTGCTCAAGGGTTTCATCGAAGCGAGGAACTACTTCGACAAGGACGCCCTCATGCTGCTGGGAGACGTCTATCTCGAATGGGCGGAGAACGAGGCCGACCTCGGGGAACGGCTCTTCGAGGACGCGCGCCTGCAGTATTCCACCCTCGTGGAGAGGTACGGCGCGGAGGATCCCTACATGGAGAGGATGCTCCGGTGGTTCCTCCGTACGGACCGGGCCCTGGGACGGGACAACTCCGAGGAGATCCGGAAGCTCAAGGACCGGTTCATGGGGAATCCGAAATCCCGGATCTCCTCCGAGACCCTGGCCGACCTGGGAGGCTACCTCCTGGACCGCGGGGAGGTCGAAGACGTCTCCCGGGTCCTCCTGCGCGCCGTGGACCAGGACGCCTCCGTCCCCGAGGCCCACTACGAGCTGTCCAGGTATTTCCGCCGCATCGGGAACGCCCCGGAGGAGCGGCGCGCCCTGGGCAACGCGGTGCGGCTCCTGGAGTCTATCCCGAACCCGACGAACCGCCGACTGGGCATGCTGGTGGAAGCCCTGAACCGAGCGGGGGAAGGCTATGCGGAACTCCGGGAGTTCGTGACGGCCGAGGACCTTTTCACCCGGGCCGTCCGCCGCTACGAGCGGGCCCTCAGCCTGGGTCAGCTCCGCAGGAGCCCGGTATACGGCAAGGCCTACGCCAATCTCGGGGACATCCTGTTCTTCCAGAGGGACGACCTGGACGGGGCCGCCATCCTGTACGGAAAATCCCACGACCACGGCTACGTCACCCCGGATACACTTTTCAAGCTCGGCTACGTACACTACCGGCGGGAACGCTGGGAGGAAGCCCTCGAGAACTTCTACCGCGCGGGCCTGGATTCGGACGAAAGCCCCTACCTGCTCTACTCCACCGGGAACGCGCTGTTCCAGCGGGAGGACTTCTTCGCGGCCCAGGGATACTACTCCCGGCTCGTGGAACGCCTCGAGTTCGAGCTGGACCAGCTGCCCCTGGTGGAGCCCCAGGTCCGGCCTTCCCACGGCGAGATCGTGGACCTCCTCATGCGCGCGACGAACAACCTGGGGGTTTCCCTGTACCGCATCGGGAATCGCATGGGGGATTCCCGTCGGAGAGCCGGGGCCATGGCTCAGTTCATGGAATCTTCCCGGTATTTCGATTCCCTGGAGAGGGACCCGGCGACCATGTTGCGCCCGGAAACCCGGAACCTGGGCTACCTGAACCTGGACTTCGTCCTGCACCCCCAGCGCGGGATAGACCTGTCGATCTACCCGGATCTGCCGAAGAGGATCAAGTTTCCGAAGGATTGAACAGGAGGGCAGGAAAGATAGAAAATCCGCGTTGGACGATGTTGGATTTGAACCAACGACTTCCACCGTGTGAAGGTGGCACTCTCCCGCTGAGTTAATCGTCCAACGCGGATTCTCGATCGACGGGAGGCATGATATACGGGCGGACAGGGGATGTCAAGAACGCCCCTTTCGGGGCTAGGAGCCCCGGCTTCCGGCGGGGCGAAGCAAACCATGAATTCGAACTGTATGGTTTTGTTGACGATCCCGGGAGGGAGGAACCTTGGGTATGATTAATTCATTGGCAAACAAGGCGATATTTCCATCATGAAAGACGGCGGAACCTGGCACGGTAACTGGATATTGACTGGACACGAAAGGACTCCGCAGATGGAAAGGACCCTCACCCTGGCCGCGGGCCGAAGCGGCCTTGCCCGATACTCCGGCAAGATCGAGACGGAAATCGTTCGGAAGAGCATCCACATCCTTGTGGGCATCGTCCCGACCCTGGCCGCGGTCAATCCCCAGGTGACCTCGACCCTCCTCGCCTTCGGCATACTCTTCTATACCTACTGCGAACTTCTCCGCCTCCGGGGTTACGAAGTCGCCGTAGTCTCACGGGTGACGGCCCTCGCGGCCCGGCGGCGGGATTCCGGACGCTTCGTCCTCGGTCCCGTCACCCTCGGGATGGGAGCCCTGTTCTCCCTGCTCGTGTTCCCGGAACCCGCGGCTTCCATTGCGATCTACGCCCTGGCCTTCGGCGACGGGCTCTCCAGCCT
>JBFZER010000362.1:0-5886 GCA_041306765.1 Spirochaetota bacterium
CCGCCGCCCGGAGGCCCGACCGTACAACTCGTCCGGGGCCGTAAGGTCCCGGACGAGTCATGAATAGAGCCGCGGTCGTCCGGAAAGCGGTACGCTTCCGTAGACCCGAAAACCAGCGAGATGCCATCGATGCAGCACGGACAGTACAAAGAGGAGATGACCGGGACACTGAACCTGGCCCGTCGATCCCGGCCCTGGGAGCAGGCGATCCAATCGTTCCTGTTCTTCTGCGCGGCGATTTCCATCCTGACCACCCTGGGGATCGTCATCACCCTGGGCACGGAATCCTGGACCTTCTTCAACCACGTGAGCCCCCTGGAGTTCCTCTTCACCTTCGACTGGCAGCCGACGATCGAACAGTTCGGCATCCTGCCTTTGTTCACCGCCACCTTCATGACCAGCCTGGCCGCCATGGTCATCGCCCTGCCCCTGGGTCTCGGGGTGGCCATCTACCTCTCCGAATACGCGCCGAACGCGGTGCGGGAAACCCTGAAACCCGTTCTGGAGGTCCTGGCCGGTATTCCGACCGTGGTATACGGGTACTTCGCCCTCACTGTCGTGACCCCGTTCCTGCGCAATGTTTTCGGACAGGATCGAGTGGATGTCTACAATACCCTGAGCGCGGGCTTAGTTATGGGCGTCCTGATCCTTCCCCTGGTCAGCTCGATGTGCGAGGACGCGCTCTCGTCCGTCCCCAATTCCTTACGCGAGGCGGCCTATGCCATGGGAGCCACGAAGCTGGAACTTTCCTTGAACATCATGGTGCCTTCCGCCTTTTCCGGAATCGCGGCGGCATTCATCCTGGGCCTTTCCCGGGCCGTGGGAGAGACCATGATCGTAGCCCTGGCCGCGGGCGCGGGTTCCAACCTCACCCTGAATCCCTTCAAGGCCGCGGAAACCATGACCGGCCACATCGTCCGGATCTCCGGAGGGGATATCGGCTACGACACCATCGACTACCAGAGCCTCTTCGCCATAGCCCTGGTCCTGTTCTTCGTGACTCTCGGATTGAACGTACTGTCCCGACGCATCATCCGGAAGTACGGGGAGGTGTACGAATGAAAGCCGAATCCACGGCATCGCCCTCCCCCGCGTTTCGGGTGGATCTTGCAGGCAGGTACCGCAAGGGTGCGATCTGGTCCACAGTATTCCTGTCGGTTACACTTCTGTCAGTCTTCTTCCTGGCCACCCTCATCTGGACCATCGTCAACGATTCCTTCGGGTACGTGATCCTGGTAAACGAGACGGACCCCGGATCCCTGGCCCGGGACGGCAAAGCCCTGGAAGCCCTCGATGCGGCCGGCCTGGCCGCAATCCTGGAGGAAAACCTGCCGGGCAGGCGGCTCCGTTCCCTGAGCAACGAGAGGCCCTTGGCGGAACGTTCCCGGGACGACCTGTATTCCGTCGTGATGGACGAGGTCGTGAATCCCGAGGTGAAGGCCGCGTTTGACCTTTCGGAATCGATTCTCGCCAAGGAAACCATCCTGCAGACACTGGAGGAGGACTACCCGGAGGGGGACTTGATCTTCCGAGCCTGGCTCAACCGGGGATTTTTGAAGGCTGCACAGTCCAGCGTAGCCATCGCCGCGGGGGTACGCGGGGCAATCCTGGGGACCTTGATGACCATCCTGGTGACCATCGTGATCGCCTTCCCCATCGGCATAGGAGCGGCGATCTTCCTGGAAGAATACGCCGTGGACAACCGGATCAACCGCTTCATCCGGATCAACATCTACAACCTGGCCGGCGTCCCCTCCATCATCTACGGCATGCTGGGACTGGCCCTTTTCGTGCGGCTGGCGGAGCCCTTCACTTCGGGAACCCTGTTCGGCGCCGCGGCGGACCCGACCACGGCCAACGGGAGGACCGTGCTCTCCGCGGGACTCACCCTGGCCCTGTTGATCCTGCCGGTGATCATCATCAACGCCCAGGAAGCCCTGCGGGCCGTACCGGGAATACTCCGGCAGTCGAGCCTGGCCGTAGGCGCCACGAAATGGCAGACCGTATGGCACCATGTCCTGCCGGCCTCCTTCGACCGCATCCTGACGGGGACCGTCCTGGCAATCTCCCGGGCCATCGGAGAGACGGCTCCCCTTGTGGTCGTTGGCGCATCCACCTTCCTGTCCCAGGATCCCACGTCTATCTTCTCGAAGTTCACGACCCTTCCGATCCAGATCTATCAGTGGACAGCCCGGCCGCAGGAGGAGTTCCGGCGCATAGCCGCGGCGGCAATCCTGGTTCTCCTCATATTGATGCTATCCCTCAACGCGATCGCAATTCTACTGCGCAACCGCATCCGAACCAAGAAGAGGCTCAGCCGATGAAGAAGAACAAGAACGAAACCGCCAACCGCTTCGAGGTCGTCATCACAAAGGAAGAGGAAGGCGGAAACTCCTCCCCCTACGCCCTGGAGGTTCGCAACCTGGACATCCGGTACGATGACTTCCTTGCCGTACGGGACGTTACCATGGCATTTGACAAACGCCAGGTCACCGCGATAATCGGTCCGTCCGGATGCGGCAAGAGCACGGCCCTGCGGGCCTTCAACCGTATGAACGAGCTCATCCCCACCTGCACGACCAGCGGAGAGGTGCTCTTTCACGGCATCAACGTCTACGATCCTGAAGTGGATGCCGTCCAGGTTCGCCGTTGGATCGGAATGGTATTCCAGAAGCCCAATCCCTTCCCCAAGACCATCCACGAGAACATCGCCTGGGGAGCCCGGATCAACGGCTACACCGGGGATATGGACGAGTTGGTCGAATCGACGCTCCAGCAGGTGGCCCTGTGGGACGAGGTGAAGGACAAGCTCAAGCAGAATGCCCTGGCCCTTTCCGGCGGCCAGCAGCAGCGGCTCTGCATCGCCCGGGCCATCTCCGTCAAGCCCGAGATCCTGCTCATGGACGAGCCCACCAGCGCCCTGGATCCGATATCCACCGCCAAGATCGAAAACCTTCTTGACGATCTGAAGAAGCGGTATACGATAATCATCGTGACCCACAATATGCAGCAGGCGGGACGCGTCTCGGATAAGACGGCCTTCTTCCTCACGGGAGACCTGGTGGAATACGCGCCGACCAAGGACCTGTTCTTCAATCCCAAGGACGAGCGCACGGAAAACTACATCTCCGGGAGGTTCGGCTGATGAACACGCGCATACAGTTCATGGAAGAGTTGACCCGACTGCACCACGACATCCTGGCCATGGGCACCCGGGTAGAGGAAGACCTCCGCCGGGCCCTGGAGGCTCTCCGTACAGGGAACCAGGACCTGGTGCAGGAAGTGAAGGCCGGGGATGTGGTGATCAACGCCCTGCAGATCAAGATCGAGGACCAGACGGCCGTCCTGATCGCCACCCAGCAGCCCGTGGCCGGGGACTTGCGGGAACTGGTGACGGTGTTCAAGGTGACGGACAACCTGGAGCGGATCGGGGACCACGCGGTCCACTTGGCCAAGACCGCCCGCCGCCTGGCGGAGCAGCCCTACGGTCAGTCCCTGGAACGGCTGGAACGGATGGCCGAGGTCGGCTGCTCCATGGTCCGGGACGCCCTTACCGCCTACCTGAACAAGGACGCGGCCCTTGCGGAGAGCACGGCCCGGCGGGACGACGAGATCGACTCGAACCACAAGGCCTTCGTGAACGAGGTGCTGGAGTTCCTCATGAAGAACCCGGACCGGGCGGTCCAGGCCACCAAGCTGATCGCCACGTCCAGCTTCCTGGAACGGCTGGGGGATCATGTCACGAACCTCTGCGAGGCGGTGGTCTTCATGGTGGACGGCCGCCACGTGGAACTGAACGAGTAGCGTATGGCCAAGGCATCCATCCTGATCGTAGAGGACGACCCGGAGATCCGGGAGCTTGTCGTCTTCAACCTGGGCAGGGACGGATACACCGTGCTGCAGGCCGCCACCGGGGAGGACGGCATGAAACTGGCCGCCCAGTCCAACCCGGACGTCATCGTGCTGGACGTGATGCTGCCGGGCATGGACGGGCTGGAGGTGCTGCGGCGGCTCAAGGCGGACCCCGCTCTCCGCCGCATCCCGGTGATCATGAGCACCGCCAAGGGAGAGGACTCGGACGTGGTCACGGGCCTGGAGTTGGGCGCGGACGACTACGTCACCAAGCCCTTCAGTCCCAAGGTCCTGATCGCCCGGGTGCGGACGGCCCTGCGCCGGACCGTGGACCTGACGACCCACCCCTTCGGCAAGGAAACCCTGGTCACCCTGGACGACATTGTCCTGGATTCCGCCCGGCACGAGGTTACCTGCGGAAAAAGGCGGGTGAACCTGTCCGCGACGGAGTTCGCCCTGCTGGAATTTTTCATGCGGAACCCGGGCTGGGTCTTCTCCCGGTCCCAGATCATTGACGCCGTCAAGGGCCGGGACTATCCTGTGACGGACAGGGCCGTGGACGTTCAGATCCTCTCCCTGCGCAAGAAGCTCGAGGACTACGGGGAGTACATAGAGACCGTGCGCGGCGTGGGGTACCGGATGAAGGACGCAAGCCCGTGAGGCGGGGGAGCCTCTTCCTCCGGATACTGCCCCTCCTGCTCGCGATCTCCGTCCTGACCCTGGCGGGCGTTTCCGCGATGGGTCTTCTGGCTTTGCGCTCCCTCTACTACGACACCAACCGCTTCGCCCTTTCCGAGACCGTCCGAGCCCTGGCCAACGGACTCCCCCCGGGGGTCCTGGAGGACGTCTCTTCGGCCCGGACATTCTGCGACCGGGCTGCCCGGGGCACGACCTTCCGGGTAACCCTGATAGCCCCGGACGGCACCGTCCTGGGGGATTCCCGGGCTGAACCCGGAGACATGGACAACCACGGCGGGCGCCCGGAGGTCCGGGCGGCGATGGAGGGGCGCCTGACCTTCTCCCTCCGGCGATCCGCCACGGTCGGGGTCGACATGCTCTACGTGGCCGCTCCCGTCCCCGTCGAAGGTGGGGCCCCGGGGGTGCTCCGGATCTCCCTGGCGGTCCCTGAAATGAAGGAGCGCCTGGCTCCCTTCTACGCCTCCGCCGCCGCCGGTTCCCTGATTTTGCTGGGCGCCGCGGCCCTGGCAAGCGTTCAGCTGGGCCGGAGGGTATCCCGGCCGGTGGCCGCCCTGGGGGAAGCCGCCCGCGCCTGGGCGGCCGGGAACTTCAGCCAGCGGGTCGGCCGCCTCGAACCCGCGGAACTGGACCGGCTGGGCCGGACCATGAACTCCATGGCCGCCGAGCTGGCCCAGAGGATCGCCCTGGACGCCGAACGCACCCGGGAGCTGGCCACCATCCTGGACAGCATCGGAGAGGCGGTGGTGGCCGTGGACAAGGGATTCCGGATTCGCCGGGCGAATCCTTCGGCCTGGATCCTGTCCGCCCTGGAACCGGGGCAAAACCTGGAAGGTCTCACCCTTCTGGAAGGTTTCCGGAACACGGAGATCCAGGAAGCGACGGAGCGGTGCGTGGCCGCCCGGGAGCGGGTGGAGGCGGAGATCACCGTGTACCGGGGCTCCCCCCGCAATTACCTCCTGTGCGCGGCTCCGATCTCCTCGGACCCCGAGGATGCCGCCCCCGGGGCCGTCCTGGTCCTGAACGACATCACCCGACTGCGGAGGCTGGAACAGGTCCGCAAGGACTTCGTGGCCAACGTCTCCCACGAACTCAAGACCCCCATCACCCTTATCAAGGGCTTCGCGGAAACCCTCCTGGACTCGGAGGTCCGCGCCTCCGCGGACGCGGAACGATTCCTGGGAATCATAGCACGCAACGCCGGGCGGATGGACGCACTCCTGGACGACCTGCTGACCCTGGCCCGGCTGGAGCGCCCGGACGCACCCCCGCTTCGCAGGGATCACACGCCGGTGCGGCCCCTGCTCGAGGACGTCGCCGCCTCCCTGGAGCACCGAC
>JBFZER010000363.1:0-4220 GCA_041306765.1 Spirochaetota bacterium
CCGCCCCGGCGCCCCCAGGTTCGGGGCGCCGAGGCGGCAGTATACCACGGGAGGCCCGATCGGGCGAGGTTGACCGGGTCACGGCCCTCCTCCATACTGATTCTTGAAACCGGAGGTAGCCGTGCATCCTGCGTTCCTCGCCTTCCTGGTCGTCCTGATCCCGGCCGTCACGCTCCTGGCCGCCCTGGCGGTCCGCGCCCTGGGAACCCCCCGGGCCCCGGCCCCGGGGACCCTCGACCCCTCCTCCCTCGAACCCTTCGCGGGAACCGAGGACAAGCTCGCCGCCCTGGTCCGCCGCCCCACGGTTTCCCGCTTCGAGGAAGCCCAGGAAGAGGATGGTCCCTTCCGGCTCCTCCCCGGCGACCTGGAGCGGCTCTTTCCCCTGGTTCACGCCCGCCTGCGCCGGGACGCGGTGGGCGCCCGGGGCCTGCTGTACGAGTGGACCGGCGCCGACCCGGGCCTAGCCCCGGCCGTCCTGGCGGCCCACTACGACGTCGTGCCCCCCGGGGAGATCCCCTGGACCCGGCCTCCCTTTTCCGGGGACGTCGCGGAGGGCTGGGTCTGGGGCCGGGGTTCCCAGGACACCAAGGTGACCCTGACGGGGATCCTGGCCGCGGCGGAGCGCCTCCTGGCCGAGGGCTTCCGGCCTTCCCGCACCGTCTATTTCGCCTTCGGGGGGGACGAGGAGGTCGGGGGCTCCCGGGGCGCCGCCGCCCTCGCCCGGACCCTCCGGGAGCGGGAGGTGCGCGCCTCCTTCCTGGTGGACGAGGGGGGGATCGTGGCGGACGGTATGCTGCCCTTCGCGGACCGGCCCCTGGCCCTGGTCGGGATCGCGGAAAAGGGGTACGTGGACGTGGAGCTGGAGGCCCGGGGGGCCGGCGGACACGCCTCCATGCCGCCCCGGAGCACCGCCGCGGGAACCCTGTCCCGGGCGGTGGCCCGCCTGGAGTCCCGGCCCTTCCCGGCCCGGCTCACCCGTACGGTGCGCAGTTTCCTGTCGGACCTCTCCCCCTACGTGCCCTTCGCCCTCCGGCTGCTCTTCCGCAGCCCGGGCCTCTCCGCCTTTGTCCTGATAAAAGCCTTTTCCGCCGCCCCCACCACCAACGCCCTGGTGCGGACCACCCAGGCGGCCACCATGCTCTCGGGAAGCGACAAGGAGAACGTCCTGCCCGACCGGGCCCGGGCGGTCATCAACGTGCGGATACTTCCCGGCCAGACCGTGGCGGGGGTCCTGGCCCGGATGGCCTCCATCGTAGCCCGGGACGGCGTCACCGTCCGCCAGGCCCACGAGGGGCTGGCGGTGGAACCGCTTCCGGAGTCCCCGACGGACCACGAGGGATACCGCGCGGTGCGCGCCGCCCTGGAAGCCGCCCATCCGGAGGCCGCCGTGGTCCCCTTCCTGTTCAGCGCGGGGACGGACTCGAAGCATTACGCGGATATAGTCCAGGCCATCTGCCGCATCGCCCCCATCCGCCAGACCTCCCGGGACCTCGCGGGGGTGCACGGACCGGACGAGAGGATCTCGGTGGAGAACGTTCGGCGCTGTGCCCTGTTCTACTACGAGCTCATGAAGGGGATGTAGAGAGGGGAAAAAAATACGTATCCGTCGATTCAAAACAGGATTATCATGATTTCACGGATTAACATGATTTTTTAACCTGAATTCCTTTCCATCCTGTAGATCATGGTAATCCTGGTATCCTGTCCTATTACCCTACTTCTTGCATTCCTCTGTGTACTCTGTGTCTCTGTGGTTGTCTTCTTAAAAGAACTGTCTTTTCTCAGCGCACGACCGCAAAGTCGCTGAACCAGAGCTCCCGGATGCTCCCCAGGGAGAGCTGGGCGTTCAGCCGGTCCCGGAGGCTCGATTTCAGGGCTCCCTCGAAGGCCGGGTGGAGGGATTCGGCGCTCTTTTCGGCAAAGAAGGCCGCGCAGATCTCCCGGAGCCGGGCGGCCTTGTCGTCCAGCTCTTCCTTGAAGGCCCGGTCCGCTGCGGGATACGGAAAGGCTACGCTGAGCGCCACGATCGCGGGCGGGTCGTCCCGGGTGGAAGCCCGTATGGTCCCCAGGCGGGAATAGACCGCCTCCCCCTCCCGGGGAAGGTCCGGACGGGGACCCGGGGGCTGTCGGGACGCCCGGCCCCGGGTATCGGCCATCAGGGCATAGACCGTGCCCAGGACCAGGACGGCCGCCAGGGCAAGGATGAGCGCTCGAAGCACCCGCTCCGCGGGGCTCCGGGCAGGGAGGCCTTCGCCTTCTTCCGATCGGTCGCGACCCATGCCTTCCTCCTACGAGCCTTCCGAGTCCCCGCCCCCGGGCGCCGGCCGGACCTCCGGAACACCGGGACGGGAGCCCGAGCCGAAGGTGATGCCGTGGGCGGAGGCCCGGACCACGATCAGGCCCGTGGCCATCAATATACCCGAGGCGGCGAAGAATACGAAGGGATACCCGGCCGCAGCCGCGACCACGGCCCCCACCGCGGGACCCGCCGCCGCCCCCGCCGCGGAGACGGAACTGGAAAGGCCGTAGGTGGAACCCTGCTTCCCGGGATCGCAGAGCCGGGATATCAGGGCGTTCACCGAGGGCATGGTGCCCCCCAGGAAGAGCCCCGAACCCGTCCGGAGCCACAGGAGCTGTGCCGGGGTCCGGGCGAAGCCCTGGAGGGCGTAGAAGAACATGGCGCCGGCCACGCAGCCCACCAGGGTTCGGCCGTACCCCATCCTTCCGGATATCCGGCCGACCGCGGCCGCGGACAGGGCCGCGGCCAGGGTGCCCGCGCCGATGATCAGGCCGCTGACCTTGCCCACGTTCGGCCCCGGACCGGACATGTCGATCACCACCAGGGGCAGGATGGACACCGCGATCTGGCTGGCGAACTGGACCGCGAAGGTCACCAGGAGGAGGGCTGCGAGGGCGGGATTCCTGGCCGCGGGGCTCAGGTCGGGGACGGCGTTCCGGAGGAGGGATCCCGACCGGGACGCGGGGACGAACTCCTCGTCCACGAAGCGCCAGACCAGGAATCCCGAGCATGCCAGGATGGCTCCCGTGGCCAGGAAGTTCACACGGGGCCCCGCGGCATCCGCGACGAAGCCCCCGAACAGGGGGCCGATGGAGCCGCCCAGGAAGATCGCCATCTGCAGGAGGCCCAGGCGATAGCCCGCCTCCTCCTTGGGCACGATGGAGGCGACGAATACCGTGGCCGCAGCCACCGTGCCCGTCACGCAGCCCTGGAGAGTCCGGAGGGCGAAGACCTGCCAGGGTTCGGTGGTCAGGGCCATCAGGCTGATCAGCACGGCGCCGCCGAACATGGCCCGGAGGATCATGGGCTTGCGCCCGTACCCGTCCGCCAGGCTCCCCCAGATCGGGGCGAACAGGGCCAGGGCCAGGGCGGAGGCCGACTGGGATAGGCCGTTCCAGTAGTTCAGCCCGCCCGGGTCCGTGATGCCCAGGTCCCGGAGGAAAAGGGGGATGATGGGGGTCGTCGTGTTGAATCCGGCTATGGCTATCAGCTCGGCGAACCAGATGACATAAAACGATTGCTTCCAGGATCGCATGGTTAACCGGAATCCAGTGTACCCCTAACAGAGCGGAAGAGACAAGCTCGGGCGGCCTTCCGCCCTACCGCCGGGGTTCCTGAGCCCCTGTCACGAGGCCCCGGGCTCCTCTTCCTCCTCCACCTCGGCCGCGGCCCCCTCGGTCTGCAGGGCGTAGAGGTCCGCGTACACCCCGCCCGCCGCCATCAGCTGTTCATGGGCGCCCCGCTGGACGATCCCGTCCTCGGTGAGAACCAGGATCTCGTCCGCCGCGCGCACCGTCGACAGCCGGTGGGCGATGATCAGGGTGGTCCGCCCTGCGGTCAGGCGCCGCAGGGCTTCCTGGACGGCCTGTTCGCTCCTCACGTCCAGGGAGCTGGTCGCCTCGTCCAGGATCAGTACCGCGGGATCCTTGAGGAAGGCCCGGGCTATGGACAGCCTCTGTTTCTGGCCCCCCGAGAGCTTGATCCCCCTCTCGCCGATGTCCGTGTCGTATCCCGCGGGCAGGCCCAGGATGAAGTCGTGGGCGTTCGCGCTCCGGGCCGCCGCCTCGAGCTCGGCCTCGGCGGCATCGGGGCGCCCGTAGCGGATGTTCTCCCGCACGCTGCCGGGGAACAGGAAGACGTCCTGCTGTACGATCCCGACCGCCTTCCGCAGGTCCGACAGGCGGTACTCCCTCACGTCCCG
>JBFZER010000364.1:0-2908 GCA_041306765.1 Spirochaetota bacterium
TTGCCGATCCGCCGCAACGAAGCCCGAGGAGCGTGCCAGCCCGCTTCGCGGGCTTCGTCGATTCCCAGTCCTGGCTAGATCAGCCCCCGCTGAGCAGGTGGTGCAGGTCCACCACCGCGCCGTCCCGGACGGGCGCCGCATCCCAGTCCTTCCGATCCACCAGAACCCCGTCCACCCGGGCTATGATCAGGGGGAAGCTCCAGCCCTTGCGCTCCAGGATCTGGCGCACCGTAAGGGCGTCCTCCGGGTATTCTTCCGGGCTGCGGTTCAGCAGGATCTTCACGGACTGTCCCTCCGATTTTGGCGCGGGGCACCGGCCCCGGAGCTTAGGGTACCAAAGCCCGGGGCGGGGGTAAAGGGGGTGGTCTCCGGCGGAATCAGGGTCCCGGGCAGCCTCGGTGAGTCCGTCGCCCGCAGCCCCGATTTCCCAGGTACTAAAAATCTCCTATAATCCCCTGCATGGAACCTGAAACAGGCAGCCTACGCGAGGGCAGGCACACCAGTCTTCGCACCGCGATCCTCCTGCCCCTGGCCTCCCTGGTGCTCCTGGGCTTCGCCGCTTCCTGGACGCTCTACGTCCTGGCTTCGCGCGCTTCCATGGGCGGGGTGGTGGAGCGCCTGGTCCTGGAGACCACGGCCGTCCTGGAGACTCGGCTTTCCCGGCTCCTGGAAGCTCCCCGGCATGTCGGGATCGCGATCGCGGAGTTCGCCCGGCAGGTGGAGGATCCCGAGTCGAGTCTGGCCCGCTTCCAAAAGGTTTTCCGCGCCCAGCTCGGAGAGATCCCGGAACTCAATATCGCGGCCATCGGGTTCCGGGACGGAGAGTACGCGGAAGCCCAGCGTCTTGGGGACGGCCGTATCCTGGTGGGTCGCGCGGGCCGCGCCACGGGAGGAGCCCTGGAGAGCTGGACCTGCGACGACGACGGAACACCCCTGGAACTCCGGGCCTCCCGCCCCGGATACGACCCCCGGGTCCGGCCCTGGTACCTCCTACGGGTAGAAACCAAGAGGCCCGGATGGTCTCCGGTCTACTCCTATTACTCGAACCAGGACCTGGCCATTTCAGCCGGGTACCCTATCGTCGCCCTGGGAGAAGTACTCGCGGTGGTCTCCGTGACCATAACCCTCGGGGGCATCCACGATTTCCTCAATACCATGCCCCAGGCACGACGGGGCGTCCTGGCCGTTCTGGACCGGGAGGGCCGGGTGATCGCCGCTTCGGGCAAATTCCCCGTCATCCTGGATGCCGAGGGCAGGCTTCCCTCGGCCGAGACCTCCGACAACGTCCTTCTCTCAAAGGCCGCGGCCTACCTCCCCCTGCGGGAAAAACCGGAGGCTTCAGCCCTGCGCTTCCGGCTGGAGGGGGAACGGTATATAGCCGGGGTCGCGGACCTCCGGAACGACGAGTGGGGCCTGGGCTGGAGGGTGGTCGCCATTCTCCCGGAATCCGAGTTCACGGCCCGGATGGTTGAATCCGATGTCCGGGGAGGATTCGTCTTCCTTCTCCTCCTTTCGCTGGCGCTTCTGATCGCCTGGCTGACGGTGTCCGGGCTCACGGAGCCCCTGAGCCACCTGGAGGCGGCGGTCCGGGACCTGTCCTTCGCCCGGTTTTCCGAGGAGTCCGGCAGGACCGTCCAGTCTCTATCCCGGAGGAAGGACGAGATCGGACGGCTCGCGGCCTCCTTCGACAACATGAGGAGCAGCCTCCTGGTCAGCTTCGAGACCCTGAAATCGAACCTTGAGGAAAAGGAGGTGCTTCTGAAGGAGGTGCACCACCGGGTCAAGAACAACCTCCAGGTCATCTCCAGCATGCTCTCCATCCAGGCGGGGGAGCTCAAGGACCCCAAGGCCCTGGAGGCCTTCGCGGCCTGCCAGGAGCGGATCCTCGCCATGGCCTTCGTGCACGAGGGTGTCTACCAATCCGGACTGTTCACCGAGGTGGAGATGGACGAATACCTCGGGAGGATCTGCTCTTCCCTCCGGTGGTCCCGGGCCGCGGACGTCCCCCGGATCGAGATGCGGGTGGACGCGACGGAGATACGCCTGCCCCTCGCCCAGGCCATACCCTGCGGGCTCATCGTGAACGAGCTTGCGGTCAACGCCCTCAAGCACGCCTTCCCGGAGGAGCGGCCGGGGGGAACCGTGACGGTGAACCTGTCCCGGGACGGCTCCGGGTACTTCCTGGTCGTGGAGGACGACGGGGTGGGCGAGGCCGCCGCAGGCAGCGCCGTCCCGGGCATCGGGCGCACCCTGGTGGATTCCCTGGTATCCCAGCTCCGGGGCGAGGCAAAGGTTTCCTCCCTGCCGGACGGCTCCGGGTTCCGGGTGGAGATCCGCTTCGGGGCCTAGCGCACGGGCGGCTTTGCCGCCGTGCGGCGGCGGGCTGTCGCTCGCCGAAGACTCCGAAGGGTTTCTCCGCACAAGGAGCGGGACAGGCTTTACTTGCCGATTCCGCGAATTCCGGGCTATACTGTCCGGGCTTCATACGGGAAGCGATTCCGTTCAACCGCTGATACATCAGCAACAGTATGTAACCACCTGGTCCAGCTCAAAGAAGGAGGTCCGCGAGCCATGATCAAGTATCTTCACGCCGAGGACTCGAAGTGCGTAGGGTGCATGACCTGTACGGCGGTCTGCTCCCAGATGTACTTCAAGGAGGACAACCCGGCCAAGTCCTGCATCCAGGTCTTCGGCATGGGCAAGGGAGCCTTCCATCTGGTGGTCTGCGACCAGGAATGCCGGAAGTGCGTGATGGAGTGCCCGACCCAGGCCATCACCGTGGCTAAGACGGGTGTGGTGATGATCAACAAGAGCCTCTGCGTGGGGGGCCTGGCCTGCGTGGCCGTCTGCCCCATCGAGGCCATGCGGTACTACCCGGGTTACAAGAACCCCTTCAAGTGCATCGCCT
>JBFZER010000365.1:0-4853 GCA_041306765.1 Spirochaetota bacterium
TTGCCGAGGCTGGGCACCAGGCGGTCGTTCACGGGGGACCTCCTTCCGGGGACAGGGACATTGTAGAGTAATGAAGGCGGATTTTCTACAATTTTGTCAGGGCGTTCGGTACATAGCGACGAAGCTGGGAACCGGTGGACTCTCGGTCGGAACCCATGGTACCATTTCCCCGGTCGAATCCACGATTCCCCGGGGCTACTTCAGGAGGTCCGCCATGAACGAATCCAGGCTCGAAGCGATACAGGATATCCGGCTCGCCTTTGACGACCTTCCCCCGGATCCGGAGTTCCTCCCCGGGATCCGGCGTGCTCCCCGTCGGGACGCCCCCCTCAGCCCCGCCCAGGAAGTCCTGGCCCTCAAGAACGCGCTTCGGTATATTCCCGAGCGCTGGCACGCCCGGCTCGCCCCGGAATTCCTCGAGGAGCTTCGGACCCGGGGCCGGATCTACGGGTACAGGTTCCGCCCCGCCGGAGCCCTCAAGGGAAAACCGATCGACTCCTATACAGGCCGCTGCGTGGAGGGCAGGGCCTTCCAGGTCATGATCGACAACAACCTGGACTTCGACGTGGCCCTCTACCCCTACGAACTCGTGACCTACGGGGAGACCGGCCAGGTCTTCCAGAACTGGATGCAGTACCGCCTGATCAAGAAGTACCTGGAGATCCTGGACGAGAACTCCACCCTGGTGGTGGAGTCGGGCCATCCCCTGGGCCTCTTCAAGAGCCACCCCCTGGCCCCCCGGGCCATGATCACCAACGGCCTCATGGTCGGGATGTTCGACAATTCCAAAGACTTTGCCGTGGCCGCCGCCCTGGGAGTGGCCAACTACGGGCAGATGACCGCAGGGGGGTGGATGTACATCGGCCCCCAGGGCATCGTCCACGGGACCTTCAACACCCTGCTGAACGCGGGGCGGCTCAAGCTGGGCATCCCCGCGGACGAGGACCTGGCGGGCAGGGTCTTCGTCTCCAGCGGCCTGGGGGGCATGTCCGGGGCCCAGGGCAAGGCGGCGGTCATAGCCGGGGCGGCCTGCGTGATCGCCGAGGTGGATCCCAGCCGGGTTGAGACCCGGCTTTCCCAGGGCTGGGTGGACGCGGTCGAGGAGAATCCCCAGGCCGCCTTCCGCCGGGCCGAGGAGGCCCGGGGGGCGGGCAGGCCGATCGCCGTGGCCTACCTGGGCAACGTGGTGGATCTCCTGGAATGGGCCATCGCCCAGGGCGTGAAGATCGACCTGCTCTCGGACCAGACCTCCTGCCACGCCGCCTACGAGGGCGGGTACTGCCCCGCGGGGCTCGGTTTCCCGGAACGAACAACGATGCTCCGGGAGGAGCCTGCCCGGTTCCGGACCCTGGTGGACGCCTCCCTCCGGCGCCACTTCGAGGCCGTCCGGGCCCTGTCCGCCCGGGGGACCTACTTCTTCGACTACGGGAACTCCTTCCTCAAGGCCGTCTGGGACGCGGGGGTCCGAGAGGTGTCCCGGAACGGCATGGACGAGAAGGACGGCTTCGTCTTCCCCAGCTACGTGGAGGACATCCTGGGGCCCGAGCTCTTCGACTACGGGTACGGCCCCTTCCGCTGGGTCTGCCTGTCCGGCAAGCCCGAGGACCTGCGGAAGACCGACCGGGCGGCCATGGACTGCATCGACCCGAACCGCAGGGGCCAGGACCGGGACAACTGGGCGTGGATCCGGGATGCCGAGAAGAACCGCCTGGTCGTGGGGACCCAGGCCCGGATCCTCTACCAGGACGCCATGGGCCGGACCAGGATCGCCCTCCGGTTCAACGAGATGGTCCGCTCCGGCGAGGTGGGACCCGTCATGCTCGGCCGGGATCACCACGACTGCGGGGGTACGGACAGCCCCTTCCGGGAGACCTCCAACATCAAGGACGGGTCCAACGTCATGGCGGACATGGCCGTCCAGATCTGGGGCGGCAACGCCGCCCGGGGGATGAGCCTGGTGGCCCTGCACAACGGGGGAGGGGTGGGGATCGGAAAGGCCGTCAACGGAGGCTTCGGCCTGGTATTGGACGGGTCCGAGCGGGTCGACGCGATCATCCGCATGGCCGTGCCCTGGGACGTGATGGGAGGCGTGGCCCGGCGGGCCTGGGCCCGGAACGAGCACGCTGTTTCCACCTGCGAGGAATTCAACGGAGTTTACTCCGAGTACGGGCATGTGACCCTGCCGTACGTGGCGGAGGACGACCTGGTACGGAATGCCGTCGGGAAGACCACCTGAACGTGAAGAGCGCCGGGAGCGCGCGGAAGCTCCGGCCTCCGCGCCCCCTGTCCCGCCGCGCCTTTACCCGAACTTCTTCCGCATGAAGCGCCGGTAGGGCTTGGCGAACCAGGGGATGTTGTCGAAGATGTCCCCCCAGAGGTCGTAGTAGTCCCGTTGGTCGATGATCCTGCCGTCCCCGGAGAGGCCCAGCCGGGTGGCACCGTAGACGGTGGAGCTGGGGTAACCCTTGAAGATCATGGTCATCTCCCACTGCAGGAAGACGCAGTCCCCGCCGTGGACCACGCTGGGCAGGTGCATGCGGAGCTGTTGGCAGCGGTCCGTGAGACGGCGGCAGAGGGCCTTGAACTCCTCGATCCCCCGGATCTCCTGGATGCTGTCCCGGAAGACGATATCCTCGTGGTAATACGGGAATATATGGGACCAGTCGGGTTTGCCCTCCCGGTTGTAGGTCCGGGACCAGAGTTCCCGTATCTCGTCGGCGGAGAGGGCGGCGATGGAACATGTATCTTCCAAGAAATTGTCCTTGCATGATAAAATCGAGAATGTATTTCAGGATACCGACACCGGGATCGGATTGCAAGGACTTTCCATGAACAGCAGAACCGCCCGGTACGTCCGGGAATACAAGTGGTCCAACATCTTCGCCATGATCAAGAACAGCGGCCGGGGCCCCGGGATCTGCTCCGAGGACTTTTCGGGAAGGCTCGTGCTCATCACCGGCGCCACCTCGGGCATCGGACGCGCCGCGGCCCGGAAGTACGCGTCCCGGGGGGCGGACCTCCTGTGCATTAACCGGAATCCCGGAAAGTCGGAAGCCCTTCGCCGGGAAATCGAGGGCGAGTTCGGGACGCGCTGCGAGTACAGGATCGCCGACCTTAGCAGTCTGGACGACGTTTCCCGAACCGCCCGGGAGCTGTCGCGCCTGGAGGTTCCCATCGACGTCCTGATCCACAACGCGGGCGTCTACCTCACCCGGCGGGAACTCACGCCCGAGGGCGTGGAAACGACCCTCGCGGTCCATTACCTCTCGTCCTTCATCCTGAATTACGTTCTGATGGACAAGCTCAAGGCCCAGGGGAAGGCCCGGATCATCCTGGTGGGCTCCGAGGGGCACCGTTTCGCCGCCTGGGGGCTCCGGCTGGACGACCTGAACTGGGAGCGGAGGAAGTACTCGGGCCTCGCAAGCTACGGCTCGGCGAAGCTTGCCCAGCTTCTGTCCATGATCGTGTTCGACGAGCGGCTCAAGGGTACGGGGGTCACGATCAACGCGATGCACCCCGGGGCCGTGAAGACGGAAACCGGCCAGGAAAACGGGCCGGTCTACCGCTGGCTCAAGCGGAATTTCTTCGACAGGTCCCTGAAATCTCCGGAAATCTCCGCGGAGGCCTTGTACTACCTGGGGGCCTCGAAGGAGCTGGACGGGGTCAGCGGGAAATTCTTCAACCTGGGCACCTTGGAGGAACCGGCCCCGCCCGCGCGGGACCGGGAGGCCGCGTACGAGCTTTGGGATGAGACTTTGAAAATCTTACATCTGAAGGAAGAAGGCCATGGCGGGGGGGCCGTCCCGGGAGGAGCGCAATCATCATGAGCGACAGGATGTACGACGCCGTCGTGGTCGGCGGGGGAATCGCCGGATTGACCGCCGCCGCGTACCTGGCCCGGGCGGGGAAGAGGGTCCTGCTGATAGAAAAGAACGACAATGTGGGCGGGCTCGTGAACTCGTTCTCGAGGAACGGCTTCCGCTTCGACGCCGGAGTCCGGGCCTTGGAGGACGCCGGGATCATCCGGCCGATGATGAAGGACCTGGGCATCGAGCTCGAGACCGTGCCAAGCCCCGTCTCCCTGGGGATCGAAGGCGAGATCCTGCATGTCCAGGACCTAGGCAGCCTGGACGCGTACCGGGAACTGCTGAAGAGGTTCTACCCCGAAAGCGGAGGCGAGATAGACGCCCTCATCAAGATTATCCGGAAGATCATGAAGCACATGGACGTGCTCTACGGCGTGGAGAATCCTATGTTCAAGGATCTGCGCCGGGACAGGGACTTCCTGTTCAGGACCCTGTTGCCGTGGCTGCCGCGGTTCCTGCTCACCGTGGGCAGGATCAACCGGATGCAGCTACCCGTCGAGGACAGCCTGGGATCCCTCCTCTCGAACCCGTCCCTGCGGGACATCGTCTCCCAGCACTTCTTCAAGGACACCCCGACCTTCTTCGCCCTGAGCTATTTTTCCCTCTACCTCGACTATTTTTATTTCAAGGGGGGGGTCGGGAAGCTGGCGGAGGCGCTGCGGGACAGGATCCTGGAATGGGGAGGAGAGATCAGGACCGGCGCGAAGATCACCGCGGTGTCCCCCGCGGATCGGACGGTTACGGACGACAGGGGCAGCAGTTTTTCCTATCGCAGCCTGGTCTGGGCGGCGGACCTGAAAACCCTGTACGGAATGATCGAATCCGATTCCCTGCCACCCGAATACAGGGACCGGTTCAAGGACAAAAAGACGGCGATCCTGGCAAGCAAGGAAAGCGAGTCCGTCTTCACCCTGTTCCTGGAGGTCGATGAGCCCCTGGAAAGCTTCCGGAAGATCGCGAAGGGACATTTTTTCTATACTCCCTCCC
>JBFZER010000366.1:0-2945 GCA_041306765.1 Spirochaetota bacterium
TCCTTGGCCGCCCGGTTCGTGGAGGGCAGGATGAAGACGTAGGGCCCGGGCACCAGGCGCTTGATGGCCCGGAAAGACACCGTGTCCAGCTCGCAGAGCTCGGACACCTGCTGGAGGGCCGAGCAGATCACGGTCAGGGGCCCGTCCGCTTCCCGGCCCACAAGGCGCTTGAGCTTGGCGATGCCCTCCTTGGACGCTATGGAACAACCGACGCTCCAGCTGGTGTCCGTGGGAAACGCTATCAGTCCGCCCCTGCGAAGGAGGTCCGCGGCGCGGCGCAGGATCCGGTCGTCGGTGTTCCCGGAGACCACGTACTCGATCATCCCCTACTCCGCCTTCGCGCCGGCCACGCGGTTGCGCCCGGACTCCTTGGCCCTGTAGAGGGCCTTGTCCGAACGGTCGATCAGGGCGCCCGGGGTTTCCGCGTGATCCGGCGCCACGGCCACGCCCAGGCTGGCGGTGATGCGGACCACCGAGGACGATCCGCTTCCGGCGGTACGGAACTGGAGCCGGACTCCTTCCGCTCGCTTCCGGAGCCGTTCGGCCACGGCCAGGGCCTCGTCGATGCCCGTATTGGGCAGCAGGAAGGCGAACTCGTCCCCCGAAAGCCGGGCGGCCACGTCACCGTCCCGCAGGGCTTCCCGGAAGGCGGCGCCCGCGGCCCGGATCGTCGCGTCCCCGGCGGCGGATCCGAAGGAGCCGTTGATGTCCCGGAAGTGGTCCAGGTCCAGCATGACCAGGGCCAGGCGCCGCCCCGAGCCCAGCCCGGAGGTGAAGCGGTTGGCCAGGGTCTCCTCCAGGAACCTCCGGTTGAACAGCCCCGTGAGGGCATCCTCCACCGCCCGGCGGCGGGCGGTCTCTCCCCACCGGACCAGGTCGTTCAGGAAGCGGGAGGACTCGTTCAGCCAGGAGACCATCACCCGGCCGATGGAAGAAAGGAGCTTCAAGCCGATCATCGGGTAGTCGAAGACCAGGCGGTAGAAGTCGATGCCCTCGAGCACCAGGAGGGTCGTATCCTCCTCCGCCCAGCAGGTGGCCGAGCGGGGCTCGCCCTCCACGATGGCCATCTCCCCGAAAAAACGCCCGGGCCCGAACTCGTAGATCCTGCGGCGGGTTCCGTCCGACTGGGTCACGAAGGACCCGACCCTGCCGGAATGGACGATGAAGAGCTCCTCGCCCCGCTCTCCTTCCCGGAACACCACGGCCCCCCGGGGGAAGTCGCGGCGTTTCAGGAACTCGGAAACGGCCTTGAGCTCCAGGCCGCTCATCCCGGAGAACAGGGCCGTGCCGGCCAGGAACTCCGAAAGCCGGGTCACGGGGCTCCTCCAACCGCCGGTGGCACGGGAACCACCCGGCCCCCCCCGGCGCCCCAGGCGGTCATCAGGGTTTCCTGGGCGCACAGGAAGAGTTCCTTCCAGTCTTCCCCGTCCTGGGGCCAGACGGCATGGACGACGGTGGCGGAGAACATGAAGAAGGGGGCGCCCCGGGAGGCCGGGACCGGCTCGAGCTCGGAGATCCGGTCGGACAGGGAGCGTGCCAGCTCCTGGGCGGTCTCCCGGGGACAGCCCGGGGCCACGACGGCGGTCTCGTTGCTGCGCACCCGTACGGCCCAGCCCTTGCCCAGGGCACGGACCGAGGACTGCAGGACCCCAGCGATCCGCGCCATCGCCTCGTCGCCTGCGGCGTGACCCCGGGAATCCACGAGGACCTTGAACCGGTCCGGCTTGATCATGACCAGGGAGGTGGGGGATACGAGGTAGCGGGGCAGTTCCTCGTCCAGGAAGGCCTTGGACCAGAGTCCCGTGCCCGGGTCCTCGTAGGCCTGCCGGTGCAGTTCCCGCACCCAGGGGGCGTTTTCCGATATCAGCTTGTGGGTGGCCCGGAGACGCCCGGAGATCATCGCCAGGGAGCGGAGCAGAAGGCGGGCCGCGGCGTCGGGCCTCTCCCGGGCCAGGTCGTCGAAGGTGAGGTTCCTGCCGGGGAAGACCACGAGCTCGGTGTTCTCCACGGCCTCGGCGCTGGCGTCGTATTCCGCGCCCCGGGCGAAGTCGAAGTCCCCCAGGGCGTCCCCCGCGGCGAAGAGGGCCATCTCGTCCTCGCCGCCGTCGGCTCGGGGCCGGAAGACCCGGATGCCCCCGGACCGGACAACCCAGAATCGCTGGGCTTTCTGTCCCGCCTCGAAGAGCCGCCCGCCCTTGGCAAGCCGGACCACCCCGGCCCGGGAGGCCGCGTAGGCCAGGTCGTCGTCCAGCAGGGATGAGAATATCTCCGCGTTCCGGAGCAGGGACGGAAGCCCCGGGTCCGCGGCGGGCCCCGAGGAAGCCTGCGGCATAGTCCGGTCCTCCTTTGAGGGAGTATAGGTGCGGGGGGAGGGCGGGGTCAAGGACGGTGGACAGTGGACAGTGGACGGTGGACAGTGGACGGGAGTGAATCGAGTATCAAGGGGACCTGCCGCTTATGCGGAGTATGCGCCGCGTCCTGCGGCCGTTTCCGACCGCCGTCCACCGTCCTCAGTCCACCCCCTCACAACGGCACCTCCACCGCCCACCGGATCAGCACCCGGTCGGGGTCCGGCGCGTACTCCGCCTCCGCCCAGGCCCGGGGGCGTAGCCGGGCGTAGAGCCCCAGGAGGGGCGCGAAGTCCAGGGTCGCCCGGGAGTAGGCCGACCAGCGGGGTTCCCCGTCCGCCAGGGCCGCACGGCCTCCGGCCGAAAAGATCAGCCGCTGGAGTTGCACCGGCCCCAGCCGGCCCTGGATCTCCAGGACCAGGGGGGAAACCGACGACTCCGCATAGGCGTACCAGGGGCCGGATCCCGCTCCGGCCCAGGCTTGGTAGCCGGGGAAGGAGGCCCCGCCCGCGAAACCCGCGAAGATCCGGCCCCCGGGTCCGTAGGACAGCCCCGGGGAAAGGGCGGCCGCCCCGTGGAGGTCCAGGGCCAGGGCAA
>JBFZER010000367.1:0-8509 GCA_041306765.1 Spirochaetota bacterium
CGGCGCCGTAGGCGGCCAGGAGCTTGCGGCGCTCGACGCTCATGGTCTCCGGCATGGTCAGGATGAGGCGGTAGCCCTTGGCGGCGGCCACGGCGGCCAGGGCGATGCCGGTATTGCCGGAGGTCGGCTCGACGATGACCGTGCCTTTCTTGAGGGCCCCGCTTTTCTCGGCGGCTTCGATCATCGCCAGCCCGATCCGGTCCTTGACGCTGGAAAAGGGGTTGAGGAATTCGAGCTTGGCCAGGACACGGGCGCCTTCGGCGGCGCCCTCCGCCCGGATCCGCACCAGGGGGGTGTTTCCCACAAGATCGAGAATGCTTTCCGCGTACCGCATGGATTCCTCCGTCCGGGTCGGGACCCGGAAGTAAGAATATACGGAGGAACCGCGGCGCCGGACAAATCCCGGCGTGCGCCCTCAGTAGGGCCCGAGGATGAACTTCACCCGTTCCGCGCCGATCCCCAGGAGGAAGCCCGCCAGTCGGGGGCCGCGCTCCTTGCCCAGGAGGGCCCGGTAGGCCAGCTTGAAGAAGTCCTTGGGCTCAAGTCCGTTCTCCTGGGCTATGGCGTAGATCCGCTCCGCCAGGGCGGCCTCGTCCAGGCCTCCCGCCGAGGCCGCGTCCCTCAGGGCGGCCAGGGCGGCCTTCTGGTTCGGCTCCGTTTCGATCGAGGAACCGTCGGAGCGCAGGCGGAAGCGGAAGTCCTCGGGGGAGAACTTGGTGATCCAGTTCCAGGCGCACTGGGCCCGGACCCGGAGCTTGGGTTCCTGGGCCCCGGTCAGGCCCGGGAGCTTGGAGAGGGTCTTGCCGATGTCCCCGTCGTCGATCTGAAGGAGGTTGCAGAGGTGGCGGAACCCGCCCACCACCTGGTAGGGCATCCCGGGCTCGGGCTCTCCGGGCTGTGAGAGTTCGTAGATCCTCTTCTCCCGCTCCACCTCCTCCGGGTCGGGCAGGGTTTCCGCCCCGTAGTAGATCCTCTCGGTCTTGTCGTAGTCCTCGTAGATCTTGATGGCGTCCAGGTCGAAGGAGATGGCGAACTCCGTGTTCGGCCGGGTGCCCGCGAAGAGGTATCGGGTCACCTCGGGGGTGTAGACCTCCAGGACGTCGTAGAGGTCGATCACCTCCCCGGAGGAAGAGGATATCTTGCCCCCCCGGCCCTTGATGGATATGAAGTCGTACTGGAAGGAAACCGGGGCTTCCGCGTCGTACACCACCTGGATGATCCGACGGGCGGTGTCGAAGGACCCGCCCTGGGAGTGGTGGTCCTTGCCCGCGGGCTCGAAGTCCACTCCTTCCCGGGCCCAGCGCATGGGCCAGTCGATGCGCCAGAAGAGCTTGGCGCCCTTGGCGGTCCGGAGATCGATGGTCTCGGCGTGGCCGCAGTCCCCGCAGGTATAGGAAACCTTCCATTCACCGTCCCAGGACCGGATGGTCGTGTCGTCCCGGTTGCAGGAATCGCAGAACACGGAAACGGGCCACCAATCGCCGGAGAGGTCCTCGGCCCGGAACTCGTCCAGGACGGCCTTGATCTCGGCCTTCCTCTCCAGGGCCCTGCGCATCCCTTCGGCGTACATCGAGGAGCGGTAGCGCTCGGCCTGGTACAGGAACTCGGGAT
The DNA here is from genome assembly GCA_041306765.1 of Spirochaetota bacterium. GTDB lineage: Bacteria > Spirochaetota > Spirochaetia > Treponematales > UBA12059 > JAAYUR01. Next base: position 1,612 of record JBFZER010000367.1, read on the forward strand.
GGATGCCCACCTCGGGGAGGATCTTCTCGACGTTCACCTCATGGTGGCGGGCGTAGCTCGTATCCCGTTCGAAGGGGTCCGGTACCAGGTTTATCGGGAACCGGAGGTGCTTGGTGAGCACGTCCTGGTTGGGCATGTTCTTGGGGACCTTGCGGAAGACGTCGTAGTCGTCCCAGCTGTAGATGAAGCGGACCTTCTTGCCCAGGCGCCGCAAGGCCCGGACCACGAGTTCCGTGGAGATGATCTCCCGGAAGTTTCCGATGTGCACCGTGCCGGAGGGAGTGATCCCGCTCGCGCAGGTGTAGGTTTCCTTGTCGCCTTTTTCCCGGATGATCTTCTGGGCGTAGGCGTCCGCCCAGTGCGCCGTCTTCGTCGGTTCCATGGCCGGAGTATACAGAACGGGACCGGGTCCTACAATAGGAGCTCCCCGTCCCGCTCCACCACCACCTCCCGGCCCGCAGGGAGGAAGGCCGTGATCGTGGGCTCCGTGACAAGGCCGTCGAAGTGGACAAGGGCCGGGGCGTCCTCGTCGTAGTTGGACCCGATGGCGAAGTGGCAGGTCCGCAGGACCTTCTCGTCCTCCAGCATGTTGCCCGTGATCCGGGCCCGCGGGTTGAGGCCGATGCCCAGCTCTCCCAGATTGCGGGCGTTGCGGGCGTACTGTTCCCCCTTTTCCGGGGAGATCCTGCCCTCCGCGGCCATTCGCCGGGCGCTCTCCGCCCCGTCCGCGAGGGAGCGCCGGACTTCGGCGGCCTCGGAATCCCCTTCCACCTCCGTCACGAAGCCCCCCCGCACGAGGGCCCGGACGGGCCTGGCCAGGACCAGGTCCCCGGAGACGCAGGAGATGGAGCCGTCGAAGACGATCACCCCCTCCGCGGTGCCCAGCTCCGGGGAGAGGAAGACCTCCCCGGCGGGGAGGTTGCCTCCGAGGCCCGGCAGGGAGAAGTCCCCGTCGTCGGAAAAGGCGGACCGGCCCCGGGCGCCGAGGGTGATGTCCGTGCCCTTGGGATTCGTGACCCGGATCCTCTCGGCCTTGTCCAGGATCTCCTTTATGCGCCTGCAGCGGCCCCTCATCTCGGTGTAGTCCACGGGGACGGTGCGCAGGAAGGAGTCCCGGGTGATCCGGGGGGACCAGAAGGCCCGGAGGGTCTTGGCCCCGTAGAGCTGGTAGTGGAAAACGTGGTCGTAGGAGACGTCGTCCCACTGGTAGGGGGTCTCCAGGCCGCTCCGGTCCTTGCCCATCTTCTGGGCGCTGATGGACATCACCACGTCCGGGTGGGACTCGAAGGCCGCGATCAGGGCCTCCTCCGCGTAGTCCAGCTGGGCCTTGGCCGGCTGTACGAGGAGGCTCGGGCGTCCCCCGGCGGCCAGGGCCGCGTCGAAGAGGGCCCGGGAGATCTCGATGGAATCCCGGCAGGGATTGGCCACGATCAGGACCTTCTCCTCGGGCTGGATCCGGAGGGCCGTCGTCACGGCGACGCGCGCCGCCGACGCCAACTCCGGGTCGACCCCGAAGGCGGCGTCGAAGGTGGAGGGGGGCAGGGATGGGCTCGGCATGGGATCATGTAATCCCGGCCCCGAAGGCGATGTCAAGGCACGGGTAAAGAAACGGTTTCATGATAGTTCCAACATGATGAACAAGATGAAGAAAGGATGAACACGATGAGAAATTATCAATTGCGAGGATGCGGCATTCGTCCTTGATTTTCATCTTGTTCATCTTGTCCTATCTTGTTGATCTTGTTGGAAATATTTAACAAGGTCCTGCCTGCGATATCGGCTTCATGGGACGGGGTGGCCACTCGGGCCGATTTCGTGGATACTGTCCCCATCCATGCGCATAGCCATCGACACTCACACCCATTCCGTCGCCTCCGGGCACGCCTTTTCCACCATCGACGAGCTGGCCCGGGGCGTCCGGCGCCGGGGCCTCAAAGGATTCGTCCTGACCGACCACGGACCCGCCCTGCCCGGGGGGACCCATCCCTACCACTTCGGCAATCTCCGGATCCTGCCCCGGCGCATCCAGGGGGTCTTGTTCTACCGGGGCATCGAGGCCAACATCCTGGATCCCGACGGCCGGATCGACCTGGAGCCCTACTGGGTGGGGTACCTCGATTTCGTGCTCGCGGGCTTCCACGAGGCTTGCTTCTCCCCCCGGGATGAGGCGTCCAACACCCGGGCCCTGATCGCGGCCCTGGAGAACCCCCTGGTCGACGCGATCTCCCACCCCGGCAACCCGGTCTTCCCCATCGACATCCGTGCCGTGACGGACGCGGCGGCCCGCCTGGGCAAGGCCCTGGAGGTGAACGACTCCTCCTTCCGGATCCGGAAAGGCTCCACCGACAACTGCCGGGCCCTGGCCCGGGCTTGCGCGGAAGCGGCCTGCCCGGTGGTCTGCGGGAGCGACGCCCACTACTGGGCCGACGCGGGCCGGCTGGACACCGCGGTGGACACCCTGACCCGGGCCGGGGTGCCCGCGGCCCTGGTCGTGAACGCCCGGGTGGACCGCTTCGAGGCCTTCGTCGCCCGGCGGCGGGAAGAAAAGGGCTTTTAACAGGCTTCATGACCCCGGATTGACGCATCCCGGACCGGATAGTAGATTCGGCTCGATCTGAGCGCGCGAGGAGGCTCGTCCCATGGCTCGGCGGACCACGATATTGATCACCGCAGTTCTATGCCTGGCGGCCGCAGGTGCGGCCCTGTTCATAGGACTTTCCCTGTACGGCAATTCCCCTTCGGCGTACAGCCGGATCCTGACGCAGTACCTCAAGGCCCTGTCGGCGGGGGACGAGGCTGCCGCCCTGGCCCTGACCTCCGAGGGATTCGTGAACGAGCTCTCCGAAATCCGGCTGGTCCCGGGGAATTTCCGGGCCTACGATTTCGGGTTTCAGGGGCCGGCTTCGCCGGAATCGGCCACCCTGCGGTTCCTGGTGATCGCCTTCGAGTCGGAGGAAGAGGCCGCCTGGCTGGCGGACGCGGTTTTCCGCCGTTCGGGCCTGAAGACCGTGCTCACGGCGGTGCGGAAGGTTTCCCGGGGCCGACCCCTGATCGACTGAGGCCGCGGGCGCCCGGCTTCCGAAGGCTCAGGCCCCGTCCCGTGCCCGGGCGGGCTTGTCCAGGCGCCGGAAGATGGGCACCCGGGGCGAGGGGTTCAGGTCCAGCCCGTCCCGGTCTCCCCGGACCAGGTACCGGTACCCGATGCCCGCGACCATGGCCCCGTTGTCCCCGCAGAGCTCGAGGGGGGGGAAGAGGGCGCGCAGGTCCTTCCGCCCGGCCAGCCGGGTCCGCAGGTAGGTGTTCGCCGCCACCCCCCCTCCGGCCACCACCGTCGAGAGCCCCGTGTCCTTGACGGCCCGTTCCAGCCGGGACAAAAGGAGGTCCACGGCGGCCTTTTCAAAGGCCGCGGCGATGTTCTCCGGGGTCCGAGGAAAGGCGGGGTTCCAGAACTGGTCCAGCTGGCGTATGGCCGCGGTCTTCAGGCCCGAGTAGGATACGTCGTAACGGTGCTCGCCCTTGTAGAGCCTGGGGGAGGGGAAGCGGCAGGCGGCGGGGTCGCCCTTCCGGGCCAGCCGGTCGATCGCGACACCCCCGGGGTAGCCGAAGCCGTAGTGCTTGGCGGTCTTGTCGAAGGCCTCCCCCACGGCGTCGTCGATGGTGGTGCCCAGGACGGAAATGTCGTCGAAGCCGTCCACCCGGCAGATCAGGGTGTGCCCCCCGGATACCAGGAGGCCCAGGAAGGGGTAGTCAACGTCGTCGGCCAGGAGGGGTGCGTAGAGGTGGGCCAGGATGTGGTTCACCCCCACGAAGGGCTTGCCCAGGGCCCAGGCCCAGGCCTTGGCGAAGGAGACCCCCACCAGCAGGGAGCCCACCAGCCCGGGTTTGGAGGTCACCGCGACCCCGTCGATGTCCGCGGCGGAGGAGCCCGCCTCGGCCAGGGCCTCTCCCACGACCCGGTATATCCACTCCGCGTGCTTCCGGGAGGCGATCTCCGGGACCACACCCTGGTACTCGGCGTGGAAGGGTATCTGGGTGGCGACTACGTTGGAGAGGATGCGGCGGCCGTCCTCCACCACTGCGGCGGAGCACTCGTCGCAGGAGGTCTCAATCCCCAGAATCCTCATCCGAATCCTCGAGCATGATGCGGGAAATCGTCGACAGGGAGAAACCCTGCTCGATAAGCCCGGGATAGAGGTCTATCAGGGTCTGCGCCAGCTCTGCGGACCAGACGTGGCCGATCATCACGGAAAGGCCCTTCTTCTCCGCCCGCTTGATGCCGTCGTCGAGCTGCTTGAGCATGGCCGCGCGTTCGGGGTAATTGTCAAGAAACACATCCCTCTCCCAGGTCTTCAGGTTCAAGTGCGAGGCGACGGAGTGTAGCACGGAATCGGAAACGGTTAAAGAGTCCAGGTAGTAGAGCCCCGAGGCACGGGCGGCCTCCAGGACCGCCCGCATCGTCCCCGGCTCCCGGGTGACCGCGGACCCCATGTGGTTGTTCATCCCGACGGCCCCGGGGACGGTGGCCAGGTTCCCGGCGATGATCGCCGCGATCTCCAGGTCGTCCATGCCCAGGCGGATGGCGCCCGGTCCCGGATCCTCTCCCCCCAGGGCCTCCATGGGCTGGTGGAGGATCACCTCCTTCCCCGCGGCCCGGGCCCGCCGGGCCGCCTCCTCGGAGAAGGGAAGGCGGGGCAGGATCGCGATCGTGAGGGGTCCCGGGAAGGCCAGGAAGGGCTCCAGGTCCCGGAGGTTGTGCCCCCCGTCGTCGATCACCAGGACGAGCTTTCCCCTCGGGGGCTTCGGGCGCTCCGGCACGCCTCCGGGGCTCCGGCCGGCCGCGCCACCGGCGGGCCGCTCGGGCGGGGATTCCGGGGCCGGGAGCCGTTCCGGGGCTGCGTCCGTGCCGTAGGTACGGGCTTCGGGAGCTCCGGGCTCGGCCGGCCGGAGCAGGGCCGAGGGATCCGGCGTTCCCGGAGCGGGGACTGCGCTGCCGGGAATCACCCCGGTAAGCCACACGGCCCCCGCCAGGGCGGCCAGGACCAGGACCGCGGCGGCGGAATAGAGCAGCGGATGGGGCTTTCCCGGGCGGGGAGACGGGGTTCGGCGGCGGGACGGGCGAGGCTTCCCGGAGGGCCCGGGTATGCCGGCCGCCTTCCGGGGCTTGCCGCCCGGTCCCGCTCCCCGGCTTGCTCCGACGGAGCGGCGGCGGGGGGGCGGGGATTTCGACACCCTCAGGTCTCCTCGAACAAGCCCTCGGCCCGGTTCTTCCGCACCCTGTCCCAGGCGAAGACCCGGCCGTTCATGGCTATCCACACCCCGGGACCGGCGAGCTGGACCGCCGCGAAGGCGGTGCCCAGGTTGAACAGGGCGTCGGAGCCCGCGATCTTATAGGGCACCATGGCCCCGGTCAGGACGATGGTCTTGCCCAGGTTCGCCTCGCCCAGGACCCGGGCCGTCACGGCCATGGTGTCCGTCCCGTGGGTCACGACGATCCGGGACTCCGGGGCGCGGCGGCAGGCTCCCAGCACCCGCTCGCGGTTTTCTTCCTGCATCTGCAGGGAGTCGATCAGCTGGTTGATCTCCAGTTCCACGGGAACCGTGGTGCGTATCTGCGTGAGGATCTCCGGCAGGTTCGTGTCCTTGAAGGTCAGCTCGCCGTGGATCTCGTCATAGTGCTTGTCGAAGGTCCCGCCGGTGATGAGGATGCGGATGGGGTCGCTTTGCATGGGGACAGTATGCGTCCGGGGGGGCTTTTTCCGCAAGGGAGGGGTTTCCCGGATAGGTCCAACAGGATTAACATGATGGGACAAGATGAACAAGATGGGAAAGAAGAGAGGAAGGGAAGAGGATGAGAGAGAAGGGAGAGGGCGAGGCCGGTGCCCGCGGCGGCGAAGCCTGGAGGGCTTCGTCGTGGTTTCTAGAGGAGGCGGGGAGCGCGGGGAAGTGGACACGCAGCGATGTTCCTGAAATGAAACGTCGCTTATAGTTGGCTGAGCGTCGCATAGAGTTTTATGTGAATTCCCGGTTCTGGATATACTGACTCCCACATGGTTTCCGTGAATTGCAGATCCGCGGAAGCTCCGATCGACAGGTTCGGTAAAACCGTAACCGCCAATCCGAAACCCACCGGGATGGTCGGCCCCGCCGTGCCGGCATGTTCTCCGGAAATGATCATTCCAAGTGAGCCGCCTAATTCCAGGTAGGGGAAGACGGAGATACCACTCCGTCCGATCCCGAATCCCAATCGGGTGACAATGCCTGCGGAAATCATGGCGGCCTCGGTACTGATATTATTATTCTCATCCCTAACCATCACGCTTTCCACAAGCAAGGATGTGCCGATAGACCCGATTCGGCCGGATCCTATATGATAGCCGACATCTGCGAAGACACTATTATATTGCCATGCTATCCGAGCTCCGGTTCCGAATTGCCATCCGGACGGGAATTCCCTTATCTCATTCTCTGACAAGGCCTCTGGAGTCAGTTCCGCCCCCTTGCCGTCCAGTCCCTCGGCCTTTATGTCCACGTCCCCGGAGCGGATCCGCCAGTTTCCTGCCTCCTCGTACCAGTCCAGGTAGTAGGTGTTCGAGCCCGCGGACAGGGCGGACCGCACGTAGCGGATGCCTTCCGGGTCGGTCCGTTCCTCGACCGAAGCCAGGGAAACGACTTGCCCTTTCCCGCGGATGGCCTGGAAGATCCGGTGGTACACGGCCTCCCGCATGGTCTCCTCCGGGGATGAAAGGAATCGGAGTACCCAGGCTTCCGCCTCCGCTCCGGACGCCGAGAGAGCTAAAAAGGATCCCCAGCCCTGGCGCATGGCAAGGCGTGTGGATATGTACCTGCCGGAATCAGCTCGTTTCCATTCGTTCGAGTTGATGCCTTCGACGATGCCCTC
>JBFZER010000368.1:0-3358 GCA_041306765.1 Spirochaetota bacterium
CGCTCACGATGTCCGCTGTGACATGGATCACCCGGCTCTGATTCTCCCGGGCTATGCTCACCGGCCCCAGGCTTTTTTCCAGGGAGGCGAAGTTGGCCACCGGGACCCGCCCTGCCGTGCCCTTCACGAAGATGCGCTGGAGGTCCGGAACCTTTGCCCGGTCCTGCTCCCGGAACAGCAGCACCACGTCGTACTCGTGCCCGGAAGCGCGGTAGGTCGTGGCGGTATACCCGTTCAGGGAGGCGCTGATCTCCGAGGCCGCGGCCTGCACGCTGACCCCGAAGGAATAGGCCCGGTCGCGGTCGATAACGACCTCCACCTGGGGCAGGCCCTCGGTCAGGCTGATGGAGGGCTCGGCGACGTCGGGCACTCCGGACTCAAGGATCTCCACGATGGCCCGGGCCGTGGACATGCCCGAATCCAGGTCCTGGACCCGGAGGACGATGTCGATGTCTGAACTCCCGGACATGCCCTGGAACCGGCCCTGGGAGATCGAGAAGGAGGCGTTCGGGTAGTCCGGGAAGAAAGCGCGCATCTTCCTCCGCACCGCATTGGAGTCGTCGATCCGTTCGGCGAAGACCGGCAGCTGGATCGTGATCTGCCCGCGGTAGGAACTGCCGCCCCGGCCCGCCGTGGTGATGAGGTTCTTGATGCCCCGGACCTCCCCGAGGGCCCGCTCCTGGAGGGACAGAAGGACGGCCTTCGTCTCGGAAAGCGCGGTTCCCACCGGAAGGTTGACGTTCAAGCTCACAGAGTCGTCCGTGGAGGGGGGAATGAGGGAGATGTTCATCCGGGGGATGAAGGTCAGGCTGAGCGCCAGGGAACCCGCCACCAGGAGCACCGTGGTGGGCCGGTGCCGCACCGCTCCCTCAAGAACATGCCGGTACCCCCGGGTCAAGGCGCGCAGGGCGCCCTCCACCGCGTCGTCCAGGGCCCGGAGCCCGGGGTTCCGCAGGGGCTTCTCTTCCCGGGTGGAGAGCGGCAGGAACCGGCCCGCCAGGACGGGAATCAGGAAGACCGCGACCAGGAGGCTGGAGAGCAGGGAGATCACGATGGTGAAGACCATGTGGGAGAAGATCTGGCCGATCATGCCCAGCCGGTCCTTGAAGAACAGGACCGGGATGAACACGAAGACCGTGGTCAGGTTGGAGGACACGATGGCGGCGATCATCTCGTGGCTGCCCAGCACGGCGGAGACGCTGGGCTTGGCGCCGCGCTCCCGGTACTGGTAGATGTTCTCCAGGATCACGATGGAGGCGTCCACGATCATCCCCACTCCCAGGATCAGCCCGGTCATGGTCATCATGTTGAGGGTGATGTCCGCCAGGAACATCGCCAGCAGGGTGACCAGCATGGACAGGGGTATGGAGATCCCGATGATGACCGTGCTCTTCAGGCTCCGGAGGAACAGGAACAGGATTCCCATGGCCAGGGCGGCGCCCCAGTAGGCCGAGGAGACCAGGTTGTCGATGGTGTCCCGGATCTGCTTGGTCTCGTCGGAGATCACCTGGAGGTCCACGTCCGAGGGCAAAAGCTCCCGGACTTCCTCAAGCTTGGCGTAGACGCCGTCCGCGGCCTGAACGGAGTTCGATCCCGAAGCCTTGGTCAGGGCGATGTAGACCCCCGGCTCGCCGTTGATGTACACCGCCTGGGTCTCGTCCCGGTAGCCCTCGGCCACGGTCCCCAGGTCCGAGAGCCGCACCCCGTACCCGGCCTTGTCGGCCACCACGGTGTCCGCGATCTGCCGGAGGTTCCGGTACTCCCCGGTGGTGCGCACCAGGTAGTTCCGGCCGCCCTCGGAGATGGCGCCCCCGGAGAGCTCCAGGTTCTGGCCCGCCAGGGTCGCCGCCACTCCGGTCAGGGTGAGGTTGTAGGCGTCCAGCCGGTTCTGGGAGAGCTCCACCCGGACTATCTTCCCCCTTCCTCCCGTGACGTCCGCCTGGGCGATCCCGTCCACCTGCTCCAACCTCGGGGCGATGTAGTCCTCCGCCAGCTCCTTGAGCTCCTCGGGGCTGCGCTTCCCGCTGACGGCGATGCGCAGGATGGGCATGGCGTTGGGGTCGAAGCGGAAGATCCGCGGATCCCCCGCGTCGTCGGGCAGGGCGTTCCGCACCCGGTCCAGCTTGTCCCGGATGTCGTTGGTCGCGTCCTCCAGGTCCGTGCCGTAGTCGAACTCCAGGGTGACCCGGCTGGACCCTTCGCTCGAGTTCGAGCTGATTTTCTTGAGGCCGCTCACGTTGATGAGGGCGCTTTCCAGGACGCTGGTCACGGAGTTCTCCACCGACTCCGGGCTGGCTTTGGAATAGGAGGTCGAGATCGAGAGCCGGGGCATCTCGCTCTCGGGCATCAGGTCCAGGGCCAGATCTCCCAGGGTGTAGAGCCCGACCACCGCGACCAGGGCGAAGACGATCGATATGAGCACGGGCCGCTCCACGACCCTGTCGGCTACGCTCACGGCGCGACTCCCCTGGCCCCGATATCCCGGACCGGGGCTCCGTCGGAGAGAACCGACGCGCCTTCAACGACCACGGTCTCCCCCTCCGTCAGGCCCGAGACGATCTCCGCGATCCCGTCCACCGCCGCCCCTCTGACGATGCGGCGCTTGGATACCGTCCCGTCTTTCCGGACAACGAAGGCGAAGCTGCCTTCGGAATCCGAGCGGACCGCGTCCTGTCCCACCACCAGCCGGTCGGGATAGGCGGTGGTGTTCAGCTTTATCCGGGCATACATCCCGGGATTGATCCGGTCGTCGGGCCGGTCGAAATCCAGCCGGATCGTCTTGGTCCGTGAAACGGGGTCCACCACCGGGGAGACCCGGACGACCGTCGCGGCGAAGGAAACGCCCGGATACGCCTCCAGGGACACCCGGGCCCGGAGCCCCGTCCGGAGCACCCCGACATGGCGCTCCGGGACCCGGGCTTCGATCTGCACGTCCTCGACCACCCCGATTTCGGCTACCGCGGTGCCGGTGCCCACCGTGGAGCCCACGGCGACGGGCAGGGAGGTCACGGTGCCCGAGATCGGGGCCAGCACGGGATTCAAGGAGAAGGCCGAACCCGGGGTGGAGGGATCCACCTCCGCCAGGACCTGTCCCTTGACGACCCGGGAGCCCAGGGGAGTCTTGAGGGACACCAGCCTGCCGGCGATGTAGGGGTAGACCTTCACCGCCGAGTCGGAGACCACGTCCCCGTTGGTCTCCAGGTAATCCTGGATCGTCCCGCGCCGAACCGTCTCCGTCCGCACGGAAAACGCGGTCCCCGAGCCCCCGGAGGACCGGCCGTCCCGGGAACCCGCCGCGCCTCCCGCGCCGGGAGCGCCCGGCGAGCCCGGGGCGCCGCCCGCGGGATTCCGGGCGCCG
>JBFZER010000369.1:0-7583 GCA_041306765.1 Spirochaetota bacterium
CGGACTTCACCGCCCGGTACGTCTGGGAAGTCAACGCCGGCAAGGGGATGGGATTCCTCTACGTCCGGCCGCGTTCCCCGGGCCTCAAGGTCGTCTCCGCGGGCTACCAGGCCCGGACGGCTTACGAGGACGGGCTTCCCCGGCGCACCACCACCTGGCGGGAGCCGGCGGAGCACCAGGACGTCTACGAGGTGGCCGCGGACACCGATATCTTCCAGGTGTCGGCGGCCGCGGGCTAGCTGTGTAAGGACACCTACGCAGACTGATGACCAACCGGCCGGGGGCGGGCCAGGCTCGCCCCCGGCTCCCTGAAGGGGAGAGACATGGGCTACAGCACTCAGACCGACATCGAGGAGCAGGTATCCCCGGCCGAACTGATCGAGCTCACCGACGACACCGGGGCCGGCACTGTGGACACCTCCGCCTTAGCCCGGGCGATCGCCGACGCCGGCGCGGAGATCGACGGCTACTGCGGGGCCCGCTACACGGTCCCCTTTTCTCCTGCTCCGGCCATGATCCGCAAGCTCTCCGTGGACATCGCCGTCTATAACCTGTTCTCCCGCCGGTCGAACCTGAAAATCCCCGAGGATCGGCAGAAACGCTACGACAACGCCGTCCGTTTCCTCCGGGACGTCTCCCGGGGCCTCATCTCCCTGGGGGCCGACGCGCCGGCGGAACCAGACAGCGGGCTTCCCAGGGCCTCGACAGACCGGGACGACCGGGTCTTCACGACGGGGAGGCCCTCCGCCGGCACGGCGGGAAGCCTGGACAACTACTGAGGGCGGCCAGGTCATGTACACCATCGAACAGATCGAAGACGCCATCGCGACCCGGCTGGCCCCGCTGAAAGTCGGTTACGAAGGAACGGAACCGGATCCGCCCGTGGTCTGGCGGACGGTGCGGACGATCAAGAGCTACCAGGGGGAGCTGGACGACGAGGAGTCGATTGCTCGGGCGACCATGCTCTTTCCTGCGATCCTAGCCGTCTACGGGGGCTCCGAGTACGCCTCTCACGGGGCCCGCAAGATCGAGAAGATGCGCTTCCACCTCTTCGTCTGCGATCGGAGCCTGCGGGCCGAGGAAGAGGCGCGGCGCGGCGGCTCCGGGAACCCCGGGGTTTATGCCCTTCTGAACGGGGTTCGGGATCTCCTGGCGGGACAGCGGCTGTCCCTGGAGATTTTCCCCTTTGAGCTCTCCCGGGAAGAGGCCGTCTGGTTCGGCAAGGGGATCTCGATCTACGGCGCCCTGTATGAAACGGCCCAGGCTCACCTGTACCCGGGCGGATAGAAAGGAGGCACGCGATGCCGATGGAGGATCGCTGCAATACCGGAGAGACCCGCTGGCTGGACCGGGCGGGGAAGGAACTGACCGAATCGGAATACCTGGAATCGTTGAAGGGCCAGGAGAAGGAGGAAGGCAACGATGCTGAAAGCCCTGTTGCAGCTGGCAGCGAAAGCTGAGGGAACGGAAGGAAGCGCTGAGACGCTGGCGGGGGCGGATGCCCTCCTGGTGATGAATCCGTCCTTCCGGCCCTCGATCGAGATGGGACCCCGGGACAACTACAGCGCTTCCCTGTCCCGCTGGGCCTCCGTGCCGGGGAAACGCTCCGGCGTCGTCGAATTCGACGTGGAGCTCAAGGGATCCGGGACGGCGGGCACGGCCCCGGCCCTGGGCAAGCTCCTGAAGGCCTGCGGTTTCGGGGAGACGGTGGCGGCGAGCACGTCCGTCACGTACAAGCCCGCTTCCTCAGCCATCGGTTCCATGACCCTGGCCCTTTACTGGAACGGCGTCATCGAGAAGATCTGGGGGGCCCGGGGTGACGTGAGCCTGAGGCTGGAAGACGGGAAGCCCGGAATGCTCCACTTCGTTTTCACCGGGGCCGACTTCTCGGTGACCGACGGGGCGATGCTGACCTCGGGAGTCGCCTACGAGTCCACCGTACCCCCGGCCTTCCTGAACGCGGCTTTCCAGGTCGATTCCTACGCCGCCCTGGTGGGGGCCCTGGAGTTCCGGATGGGCAACAAGGTGGCCCTGCGGCCCGACGCGAACGCCTCAAGCGGCCACAAGAGCGCCGTCATCACCGCACGGGAACCGGTCCTGACCCTGGATCCGGAGTTTGTGACCGTGGCCACGTATGACTTCTTCGGCAAGCTCCGGAGCGGGAACCTCGGCGCCCTCACGGCAACGTTGGGAGCCACGGCGGGGAACATCTGCACCATCACGGCCCCGAAAGTCCAGTACACGAATGCCACCCCGGGGGACAAGGACGGGATCCTTTCCTTGGGCGTGGATTGTCTCCTTACCCGCAACGCCGGCGACGACGAGCTGTCGATCGTCTTCACGTGATCGGAGTCCCTGGAATGGAAAAGACCTACGCGATCAACGGCAAAACCTATGTCCAGCGCCCCCTGGTCCTGGGTCAGGCGGCCCAACTCCTGGCGCTCCTCAAGGGAGTGACCCTCCCCGGGGAAGCGACGGCCCTGGGCCTCGTCGCCGCCCTGGGGGAGCGGATCCCCGACGCCCTGGCCATTGTCCTCACCGAGGAGGGGATGAGCCCCCGGGACAAGAACCTCTCGGCCCTGGCGGAAGAGCTTGCCTTCTTCCTGCCGCCGGAGACGGCCCTGGAGGCAGTGGACCATTTTTTCGAACTGAACCCCCTCTCTTCCTGGCTCAGCCGTCTGGCGGAGCTGATGACCAGGATCGGGACGGGGACGAAATCGACGGCGACGCCTGGCTCGACGAGCTCTGTGTCCTCCTGACCGCCGGGGACATCACCCGCCGCGATCGGGTTGTCTGGACGGTCACCCTGCGGGACGCGGCAGGATGGGCCAGGGCGGCCCTCCGGCAGCGTTACGAATGGATGGATTGGATCGCCGGCGCCTTGGGCGCGAAGAAGAAGCGAAAAGGAAAGGAGCCCCGGGAGAAGCGATGCCGGAACCCCGTGGTCTGCAAGATCTGCCGGAAGAACTGCCCGGACCGACTGACGGTACATTGACGCCATGAGCAACACCAACACCCGGATCCAGCTCATCATCGAGGCCGTGGGGAAGGTTGACGAGGCCTTCAACGGTCTGAAGCGGCACCTGAAGGACTCCCAGGTCGAGACGGACCGGCTGAACGCCAAGACGACCGACCTGACCTCCAGCGTCGGGCGCCTGGTGGCCTCCTTCGTCAGCCTGGCGTCTGCCCTGGTTGCCGTCAAGAGCGGGATCTCCTACCTCTCCCGGATCGAGACGGCCACCCTGGGGATCGCCTCCGCCTTCATGACCGGTGGCAAATACATCGACGAGACGAGCCGGAAGGCCCTGGCCGCCGAGGACGCCCTGACGGCCGCCCAGGGGGACGCCCGGAAGATCATCGAGGAGCTGCAGTACGCGAACCTCCAGACGATTGCCACCCTGGACGAGCTGGTGAACGCCTACCAGGTGGCCCTTCCCGTTGCCCTGGCCAAGGGATTCAACCGGCAGCAGGTGAAGGAATTTACGGTGGCGATGGTCCAGGCGGCCGGCGCCATCGGGCTCCAGATGAACCAGCTGGGGGAGGAGACGCGGTCCCTCCTGACGGCGGCCATCGATCCCCGGAACAGCCGGATCGCCACGGTGCTCGGGATCCGGAACGAGGACATCAACAAATTCAAGGGCGACGCGGAAGGGCTGTTCAGCTTCCTCATGGACAAGCTCGCGGCCTACCGCGTGGCCGGGGTCGAGGCCCAGAACACCTGGGCGGGCCTCTGGTCCAATTTCAAGGACATCCTGTCGCAGTCCCTGGGCAAGGGCATCGAGCCCCTCTTCGACGCCCTTAAGGCGGAACTGAAATCGGTCGCCGATTCCATTGTGGTGATCGACGACAAGGCCAAGAAGATCCGCTGGAACCCGGAGTTCCTGGAAGGGGTTAACCGGTTCCGGGAGGGGCTTCAGGCTTGTATCGCCGAAGTCTACCGCCTGGGCATGCTCCTGGACAAGATCGGCGGTTCCTTCGCCGCCCTGATGCACAACGTCACGCTTTCCGGTCTGACCGGCAACGATCGCTGGTCGAAGATGAACGACGAGTACCGGGCCCGCTACATGGGCTCTGAGAAGGCCCTGCAGGACATGGCCATGCGGTCGATGGGCTGGAAGCCCATGACGGCGGAGATGGACAAGCGGATCCGGGAGGCGGTCATCCAAGGGAAGAAGATCGCGGAGCAGACCCAGGTCCTGGTCGGCGGCGAGGAGCCGGGAACGAAGCAGCTTCTCCGGTACTACCGGGAGCCCGGGGCCGGCAAGGGAACCGGATGGGAATCCAATCCCCTGAAACCCGATGACAAGGAAAGCGGAAAGGCCAACCGCAAGGCGGAGCTGGAGGCCCTGAAGGAGTCGAACCGGGCGCGGATCGAGGAGCTGGAGCGGCAGGCGAAGGCGGAAGAAGCTCTCATGAAGTTCCACGGCCGCTCTGCCCTGGCCATCGAGGAGTGGAACTGGTCGACCCGGATCAACGTCGCCTGGGAGAAGTACTACAGCGAGCTCGTCGAAATCGAGAAGGAAGCGGACAGCAAGGCCAAGGGACACAAGGGGTTCGACCGCGAGAAGTTCATCTCCGAAAAAAGCGAGACTGCGGGAAAGAAATTTGAGGCCGACTACGGTCCCCTCCTGGAGGAACGGAAGCTCCTGGACCTGAAGGGGGCGGAACACCGCCGCCAGATCGCCTCCGCGGAGATCCAGTGGGATCGGAAGGTCGCCCAGGAAGCCATCCTCCTGGCCCGGACGAAAGAGGGGGAGATCACGGCCATCAGTGCCGAAGCCTGGCAACTGCGCCAGGAGTATCACCGCCTGACCGGCCAGGAGATCCAGGAGACCGATGCGGAGATCATCCAGTCCCTGATCGACCAGTACAAGACGACCTATGTGGGGGGCGTCCAGGCGGCCCTCTTGGACGTTCAGGATGCCGCCCTGGATGTAGGGCGCCGGATCCAGGATGCCACGAAGAATGCCTTCGACGGCATGGCCGACACCCTGGCTGATTTCGTCATGACAGGGAAGGCAAATTTTGCGGACTTCGCAAACTCCGTCATCCGGGATCTGATCCGCATCATGATTCAGTCGCAGGTTACGGGTCCCTTGGCCGCCGGGTTGGGCAAGTTCCTGACGGGTTTGTTCAATCCGCAGGGATCATCCATCGGCAACGCAGGACTTGTGACGGACGCGGCTTTTCAGTCAGCCGTTGTGTTCCACGGGGGCGGGGTCGTCGGGGCGGGGGCATCGACGTACCGCCTGGTGCCCTCGGGACTTTTCAGCGTGGCCCCCCGGCTTCACGGCGGTCTTGCGGCAGACGAGTTCCCGGCGATCCTCCAAAGGGGAGAAACGGTCATCCCCAAGGGAGGAGCCGGGAAGATGGATGTAACGGTGAAGATGATCAACGAATCAGGCCAGCAGATGGTGGCGAAGAA
Organism: Spirochaetota bacterium; assembly: GCA_041306765.1. GTDB lineage: Bacteria > Spirochaetota > Spirochaetia > Treponematales > UBA12059 > JAAYUR01. The sequence goes on from JBFZER010000369.1 coordinate 5,426, forward strand.
CTCCGAGGCATCTTTCAACGGCCAGGAACTGATCGTCACGGTATGGCTGGATGCGTTCCACCGGAACGCCTTCGGGCTCCGGACGGCCCTGGGAGGATAAATCATGGCGGACTGGCCTTCCATCGCTTCGCCCGGATACGGCATCAAGGAGGCGGTCTACAAGCCGCAGATCCGCCAGGAGTTCGAAGCGAACTATGTCCAGTCGAGACCCCGATCCACGCGATCCGTCAAGCGGTGGACCCTCTCCTGGGGCTTGCTGTCCGAAAGCGATTACGGGCTGCTCCTCGCGTTTTTTGAGGCGAATCAGGGGAACACCTTCACCTGGACCCATCCGGTGACGAGCGTTTCCTACACCTGCCGGTTTTCGACGGACACCCTGGAATCGGAGATCGCCTTCACCGGCTGGCGGAAGGTGACCGTTCACATTGAGGAAGTCTGATGCCCCTTCCCCTGTCCTCCATCGCTATCGAGGAGAAAAACAAGCTCGCGACGGACAGCGTGTTCCTCATCTGCCTGGAAATCACGATCCCCGGAACCGGGGTCGTGCGGGTGGTCCGGAACAACCAGGACCTTACCTGGAAGGGCGAAACCTGGGTGGCTTTCCCCTTTGAACTGGACGAGATCGGGGACACGTCGAAAGGCGAGGTCCCCCAGGTGAACGTCCGGGTGTCGAACGTCTCCCGGGCCTTGGAAGCCTACCTGTACGAATATGACGCCTACTGCAAGGCAAACGGGTTCGAACCGATCACGGTCAAGATTTTCGTCGTCAACACGAAAGTCATCCAAGCCGACGGGAACGCGGCCCCCGAGGTGGAGCACGAGTTTGAACTGAAGCAGCCCCGGACGGATTCGCAGTGGGTGACCTTCGTCCTGGGCGCATCGAACCCCTTCAACCGGAGGTTCCCCCAGGGGCGGATCCTGAAGAACGTCTGCCGGTATCGGTTCAAGGATACCCGCTGCGGCTATTCAGGGGCGGAAACAGCCTGTGACAAGACCCTTACCCGATGCCGGGCTTTGGGCAATTCCACCCGGTTCGGAGGGTTTCCGGGGGCAGGATCAGGAGGATTGAAGATTGCAGGCTGACCTTTCGGGACTGATCGGGATTCCCTTTGTTCAGAGCGGACGGAACCCCAAGACCGGCCTGGACTGCTGGGGCCTCTGCCGGGAAGTCTTCCGGCGATACGGGACCGAGGTCCCGGACTTCCATGTCGCCTGCTACGACGCCTTCCAGATCCATTACCTCGTGGAGGGGGAGCGGTCTTCCTGGATTCGATTGGACGAGCCCGGGGACGGGTGTCTCGTCCTGTTTGCCCTGGATGCTCAAGTGCCCGACCTGATCCAGCACCTTGGGATCTATGTCGGGGCCGGGAGAATCCTTCACACCCTGGAAAAACGCGGGTCAAGCCTGATTCGTTTGAATGATCGATTCTTCGGCAACAAGATTCGGGGGTTCTATCGGTGGAACGGATGATGTTCCAGGGAGACAAACTCCTGGTTACCTGTGTCCGAAACCCCTTTGATCCCTTCGCGCCGGGGAGCCGGGAGACCCGCGTCATGGAAACCGGCGGGACGCTCATGGAGATCATGGGCGAGTTCCAGGATGTCGCGGCCGAAGGATACGAAATCGCCGTCAGTGTCAACGGTGCTCTCCTTCCCGGAGGACTGGAGCGGTTCGACATCCGTCCTTCCGGGGGCATGTCCTTGGTCTTTGCGGCGGTCCCCCAGGGTGGCGGAGGGGGCGGAAAGAACCCCTTGCAGACGGTTCTTGCCCTGGTTGTCGTTGTCGTGGCTGCCGTCGCCACCTGGTACATCGGCGGGGCCGGCGGATGGGCCGCCGCGTCGGCATGGACAGGAGGCGCACTTTCCGCATCGACGTGTGCCGCGATTGGGTTCTCGGCAATGGTCATGGTCGGGAACCTCCTTGTCACGTCCCTATTCCCGGCGTCGGCTGCCTTCGATTCCGGCGGCCTCGGGGGATACGACAGTGGCCTTGCGAAGTCGGCGACTTACGGATGGGATGTTTCCGGGAATCCGATCCAGGAAGGCGGTTGCATCCCTGTTCTTTATGGCACCCATCGGGTCGTGCCACCCCTGATCGGTAAGTACGTCGAGGTCGCCGGAGACAAGCAATACCTGAACCTCCTGTTCGCCGTGGCGG
>JBFZER010000370.1:0-6654 GCA_041306765.1 Spirochaetota bacterium
TGCGTCCTCTGCGGGCGGGGACTTCTCCCGGAGCCGGGAAGGCGCTACCCCCTGTGCGGGGCCTGCGAGGAATCCCTTCCGGGGATCCCGGGCGCGCGCTGCTCGGTATGCGGAAAGCCCCTGATCTCGGAACTGGGCCTGTGCATGCGCTGCAGGGGGCGGACCTTCCGCTTCGACTCTGCCTACCCGCTCTGGGAGTACGCGGGAGGGGTGAAGGATCTCATCGTCTCCTACAAGGTCGGCGGCATGCGGCCCCTGGCAGAATTCTTCGCGAAAGCGGTTTTCGGCCACCTCCGGGAGCATCATCCGGGAACGGCCGTAGTGCCGGTGCCCTTCCGGAAAGGCAAGGTGAGGAAGACCGGCTGGGACCAGGTGGAGGACCTCGCTCGGCGGCTCCAGCGGCGCGGGGTGCCCGTACTTCGCTGCCTCGAGCGAGCCGAGGGGGTCTCCCAGAAGACCCTGGACTACTCCGCCCGGATGTCCAACCTCAGCGGCAAGATACGGCTGCGAGGGAACTCCCGGGTTCCCCGGCGGATCGTGCTCCTCGACGACGTGCTCACCACCGGGGCGACCCTCTCAGAGTGCTCGAGGGTGCTCAAGGAAGGAGGGGCGGAGCGGGTGGACGCCGTGGTCCTGGCCGCGGACTGAGAAGCGGGCTTCGGCCGCTGTGAACCGCCCCGTCCGGTTCGACCCCGCCCCTGCCCGAGACCGCGTTCCTCGCGGCTTGACGAAGCCGAGCACATTCCTATACTATACCTTTCGTAGAGAGCTTATTCTTAGGGATAAGAAGAGTCGTTCCCACGACTCTTTTTTTGTAGGTATGTTGGAAAGCGACATATACAGGAAGGATCTGGAGGAACTCCTCGCGGGCGCCGGGCTGTCCCTGGTCGAATTGAGCGTAAGCCGGCACCGTGGGTCCGTGCAGGTGAGAGCCGTGATCTACGCTCCGGGGGGCACCGGGATCGACGAGTGCTCACGGGCGCATAGGCTGGTACAGCCGAGGCTTCAGGTGCTTCTGAACGAGCAGGACTTCCACCTGGAAGTCGCCTCTCCCGGGGTGGATCGATGGATCCGTTCCGAGCGGGAGTATGTGATTTTCGGCGGCCGGGGCGTCCGAATCCTCCTCAAGGAGGGGGGCGAGTGGCTTCTCGGCCGTATCGCGCAGGCCGGCCCTTCCGCGGTGACGATCCGGGGAGCATCGGGCGAACGGACCGTGGAGTACGCAACCATCGCGAAAGCGCGGCTTGATTACGCACAGGAGGGAGCTTAACCGCCATGTCTTCAGAAATGGCCGAGGCGATACGCCAGTTAATCTACGAGAAAGGCATCTCCGAAGATCTCGTGATTAAGACGATAGAAGACTCCCTCCTCGCGGCGTACAAGAAGCGCTACGGCACGTCGGAAAACGCCGTCGTCCGCTTCCGCGAGAACTACGAGGGCGTGGACATCTTCGCGAAGAAGACCATTGTCGAGGAACTCGACGACCCGGTCCTGGAAATCACCCTGGACGAGGCCCGCGCCTACAGCGAAGAGGCGGAGGTCGGGGATATCCTGGAGCTTCCCGTCGATCCCCGCGAGTTCGACCTCCAGTCCGTCATGCTGGCCAAGCAGACCACCCGACAGAACCTCCGGGAGATCTCCCGGGACACGCTGTACGCGGAGTACAAGTCCAAGGTCGGCGAGATCATCATCGGGTACTACCAGCGGGACCGGAACGGCAACATCTACGTGGACCTGGGCCGTGTGGAAGGCGTGCTTCCCAAGAAGTACCAGTCCCCCCGGGAAACCTACCACCCGAACGACAGGATAAAGGCGTATATCGTCGAGGTCAACAAGACCAAGACCGGGCCGCAGATCGTGCTTTCCCGCACCCATGCGGAGTTCGTCCGCAAGATCCTGGAGCTCGAGGTTCCGGAGATCTACGACAACATCGTCGAGGTCTTCAAGATCGTCCGGGAGCCCGGGTACCGGACCAAGATTTCCGTGTTCTCCAAACGGGAGGACGTGGATCCTGTAGGCGCCTGCGTCGGCCTCAAGGGAATCCGGATCCAGTCCATCATCCGGGAGCTGGAAGGCGAGAAAATCGACGTCCTCAAGTACGACATCGATCCCAAGCGCTTCATCAAGAACGCACTGTCGCCGGCGGACGTCAAGGAAGTGTTCATCCTGGACGAGCCCAAGAGGATGGCCTTGGCCGTGGTACCGGACAACCAGCTTTCGGTGGCCATCGGAAAGCAGGGCCTCAACGTCCGACTGGCCAACCGCCTGTGCGACTGGAACATCGACGTCAAGACGGAGGAGCAGTTCTACCAGATGGACCGCTCCGTGGATCTCAAGCGCGCGGTCTCCGAGCTCTTCACGGAGGAAGAGGAAGAGATCACCCGGCTTTCCGAGCTTCCCGGCGTCCCGGAGGCCGCCGTCGCTGCACTCAAGGCCGGCGGAATCGACCTCATCGAGGACTTCGTCTCCCTTTCGGAGGAACAGGTGGCGGCCCTGGATGGCATCACCCCGGAAGACCTGGATTCCATCCGCAGGATCATCGACGAGACCGTAGAGGTGGTCGAGGAAGGCGCGGCGGAGGAAGAGGGCGTCCCCGAGGAAGGCGCCGTAGAGGAAGAGGAAGCCTACGAATGCCCGGATTGCGGCGCCCACGTGACGCCGGAGATGTCGCATTGTCCGAGCTGCGGCGTCGAACTCAGCTTCGAGTACGAAGACGACCAGGAAACGTAAAGGGAGACTATGTCCGATACCAACGAGAACCCGAAATCGAAGGCGAACCTCATCAAGCAGCCCAAGCCGCGGCCCGCGGAGGAGCAGCAGGAGACGGTTTCCGGAGAGAAGCGTAAGGTCGTCGTCAAGAAGAAGGTCGTCGTCAAGAAGCCGCAGGTTCGAGTCGTGGCCCGTCACGAAGAGGAGCACAAGGCGGAATCGGAGTCCCATCCCGCTCCGGCGGCTCCCGTCGGGATACCCGGATCGGCTGCTTCTCCGGCTGCTGCCGGCCCCGCCGCCCCTCGGCCTGCGGAAAAACCCGCCGCCCACCCGGAACACCATCCGGCATCCTCTCCCCCGGCGGATTCCAAACCCCGTCCCGCGGTCCCGGAACGCCGGGAGGACGGCACTCCTCATCCTCGTCCGTATACACCCCCCCCCGGGAGGACCGGCGGGTACCAGGGTGGTTCCGGGTCCGGAAGCGGCGGGTACCAGGGTCGTCCGGGAGGATACCAGGGTCGTCCGGGAGGGTATCCGGGCAGCTCCGGGGGCTATCAGGGGCAGTCCGGCGGGTACCAGGGCGGCTCCGGGCAGGGCTCGGGAGGATATCCGGGCAGGCCCGGCGGCGGATACCAAGGGCGACCCGGCGGGTACCAGGGCGGTCCGGGACAGGGTTCCGGGGGCTATCAGGGCCAATCCGGGGGCTACCAGGGTCGGCCCGGAGGGTATCCAGGCAGGCCCGGCGGATACCAGGGCGGTCCCGGCCAGGGTTCCGGAGGCTATCAGGGTCAATCCGGCGGCTATCAGGGCCGGCCGGGAGGCTACCAGGGCCGTCCCGGAGGATACCAGGGCGGTCCCGGCCAGGGAACGGGCGGCTATCAGGGCCGGCCCGGCGGCGGCTATCAGGGCCGCCCCGGCGGTTACCAGGGAGGCCCCGGGCGTGGACCCGGCGGTCCCGGACGCGGCCCCGGAGCGGGCACGACTCCGACCTTGGACAAGCGCCCCCAGGGTCCCAAGCGCTTCATCAAGTCCAAGAAACCCACCTACAACAAAAAGGACAGGGAAGAGGAATTTTCCCAGAAGCTCAACCTCTCCAAGAAGAAGCAGGGAGCCGTCGCGAATCCCATTCCGACCAGGATCGACATACTCGAGACGATCTCGGTATCGGAACTGGCCCGAAAGATGAACCTCAAGCCCAGCGAGCTTATCCAGAAGCTCATGAAGCTTGGATTCATGGCCACCATCAATCAGCAGATCGATTCGGATACGGCGACCATCCTGGCGAGCGAGTACGGATGCGAAGTACGGGTAGTCTCCCTCTACGACGAGACGGTCATCGAGAAGCAGAAGGATAGTCCCGAGGATCTGGCGCATCGGCCTCCCATCGTCACGGTCATGGGACACGTGGATCATGGAAAGACGAAGCTCCTGGACGCCATACGGAAAACCGACGTGGTGGCCGGGGAGTTCGGCGGAATCACCCAGCATATCGGCGCCTACCAGGTAGAGACGGGCAAGGGAAAGATCACATTCCTGGACACCCCGGGACACGAGGCATTCACCATGATGCGCGCCCGGGGCTCCCAGGTCACGGACATCGTGGTCCTGGTAGTGGCGGCCACCGAGGGAGTCATGCCCCAGACCCTGGAAGCCCTGGATCATGCCAAGGCCGCCGGGGTGCCCATCATCGTGGCGGTCAACAAGATCGATCTTCCCGACGCCAATCCCGAACGGGTCAAGACCCAGCTCTCCGAGAGGGGGCTTGTCGCGGAGGATTGGGGCGGGACCACCATGTTCTGCCAGATCAGCGCCCTCAAGAAGCAGGGAATCTCGGAACTCCTGGACGCCATCCTGCTCCAGGCCGAGGTGCTGGAGCTCACCGCCAACTACGGTTGCCGGGCGGAGGGCAAGGTCCTGGAGTCCAAGATCGACCACGGGCGGGGCATCGTCTCCACGGTCGTCGTGGAGCGCGGCACCCTGCGGGTCGGCGACTCCTTCGTCGCGGGCATCTACCCCGGAAAGGTGCGGGCCCTCTACGACGACCACGGCGAGAAGATCGACGAGGCTCCTCCCTCCTTCCCGGTGGAAGTCATCGGGTTCGAAGGCATGCCCAACGCAGGCGATCCCTTCGAGGCTGTGGAGGACGAGAAGTTCGCCCGTCAGATTTCCGACAAGCGTCAGGAGCTGAAGCGGTACGAACAGGCCAAGACCGTCAAGAAGGTAACGCTGGACAACCTCTACGACACCATCCACGACGGCACGGTCCAGGAACTCAAGGTGGTCATAAAGGGCGACGTCCACGGTTCCGTGGAGGCCCTCAAGTCCTCCCTGGAAAAATTGTCCACCAAGGAAGTCCGCCTGAACGTGATTCACGCCAGCGCCGGAGCCATCCACGAAAGCGACATCATGCTGGCCAGCGCCTCCAACGCGCTCATCATCGGCTTCAACGTCCGTCCGACCCCCAAAGCCAAGCTCCTGGCGGACCAGGAGAAGGTGGACATCCGGAAATACAACGTCATCTACAAGGCCGTCGAGGAGATCGAGAAGGCCATGGAGGGGATGCTCGCTCCGGAGTACAAGGAGCAGGACATCGCCCAGGCGGAGGTCCGGGAGACCTTCCACGTGCCGAAGATCGGCGTCGTGGCGGGCTGCATGGTCACCGAGGGGACGGTCAAGCGGAACGCCGGGGTGCGCGTTATCCGTGAGGGGATCGAGATCTTCAGCGGGAAGATCACCTCTCTGAGGCGCTTCAAGGACGACGCCCGGGAAGTCGCCGCGGGATTCGAGTGCGGAATCGGCGTGGAGAACTGCAACGACATCAAGGTGGGCGACGTCCTCGAGGTCTTCGAGCAGGTGCAGGTGACGCGCAAGCTGAGCTAGAACATGGACGATATACGAAGAAAGAGGGTGGAAGAGGAGCTCCGGTCGGAGATCGCCTCCCTGATCCTCTCCGGGGATATCAAGGATCCCCGAATCAACGCCTTCCTTTCGATCACCCGGGTTGACGTTTCCCGGGATGCCAGCGCCGCCCGGGTTTACGTCTCCACCTTCGAGGAGGGGGAGGCCCTTACCCGCGGCGTCGAGGGGCTCAACAGCGCGGCGGGGTTCATTCAGGCCTCAGTGGGCCGGAAAATCCGCCTCCGGCTGACTCCCAGGCTCAAGTTCCTCGCCGACGAGGGCATACGAAAGGGCTTCGAGATGGGCGAAAAGATCAAGGACCTTTTTTCGTGAGAAACCGATCCCCGGCTTCGAACGGTTTCCTGGTACTGGACAAACCCCCCGGAATCACCTCCTTCGACGCCTTGGGCGCCGTCAAGCGCGCCTTCGACACCGGGCGCGTCGGCCACACGGGCACCTTGGACCGTTTCGCCCGGGGGGTCCTCGTCGCCCTGGTAGGCCGGTATGCCCGGCTTTCTGATTATTTTACGGCCTCCGAGAAGGTCTACCTGGCGGGCGTCCGGTTCGGTTCCGAGACGGATACCCTGGATCCCGACGGCCGGGTCGTCGAGCAGGGGCCCCTTCCGGACAGGGCCGCCCTGGAAACCGCGCTTCCCGGGTTCCGCGGGGACATCCTGCAGGCGCCCCCCGCGTACTCCGCGGTTCACATCGACGGGAAGCGGTCCTACGAACGCGCCCTCGCCGGGGAGGACGTCCGCCCCGAACCCCGCCCGGTTACCATCCACTCACTGGAGATCCTGGAGTATGCGGACGGCCTGGCAAGCCTGCGGGTCCGTTGCTCCAAGGGAACCTATATACGCTCCCTTGCGCGGGACATCGCCCGAGCCTGCGGAACCCGGGCCCACCTGGAAACCCTGGTGCGGGAAGCCTCCGGACCTTTCCGGGTCGAGGAGGGGATCCCGCCGGACTCGGCTGCCCTGTCCTGTCTCCGGACCCTGGACGAGGGGCTTTGCGCCGCCCTGGGTCTTCCGCCCGTGCGCCTCGCCC
>JBFZER010000371.1:0-4540 GCA_041306765.1 Spirochaetota bacterium
GGCGCGGCCATCCTGGGAGGGGTGGGCGCGGGGATCTTCGGCTCCGTGGCCGAGGGGGCCCGTGCCATGGCGCGGGTGGACCGCAGCTACGAACCCGACGCGAAGAACGCCGCGTACTACGCCGAGCAGTACGGGGTCTGGCTCTCGGTTTATGAAGGGCTTTCCGGTTCCGGGGCCTTCGGGCGCATCGCCGCCCTCCAGAAGAGGCAGGGATGAGGTTTCCGGCCCCGGCCGCTTGAACGGAAGCCCCCCGGAACGGCGCACCGGCGCCGCTCCGGGGGGCTTCCCGTATCCGGTCCCGGGTCAGGCGGCCTGCAGTTTTTCTTTTCCGACGTTCTTGAGGACCTTCTCGTTCACCACGATGGCCAGGACGAAGATCACGCCCTTCAGGATGCTCTGCCAGAAGGTCAGGATGTTCATCATGTCCAGGCCGTTCCCGAGCACGGCCACGATCAGGGCTCCGATCAGGGTACCTGCCACAGAGCCCTTCCCCCCCCGGAGGCTGGTGCCCCCCAGGAGGATCGCGAGGATGACGTCGAACTCGAAGCCGACCCCGATGCGCGGGTCCCCGGCGGCCAGGCGGGAGGCCGTCAGGATCCCCGAGAAGGAAGCCAGCACCCCCACGATCAGGTAGTTCCAGAACACGATCTGCCCCACGGGGATTCCGGAGTAGAACGCCGCGCTCCGGTTGCCGCCGATGGTCATGGCGTACTTGGCGAAGAGGGACCTCCGCTCCACGACCCGGAACACCAGGACGAACAGGACCAGGAAGTAGACGGGGATGGGGACCCCCAGCCAATCGCCCCGGGCCAGGATGGTGACGCTTTCCGGGATTTTCTCGCCCCGGACCGGGGAGCCCTTGGCCAGGATCAGCGCCAGGCCCCGGGCGACGTACATGGTTCCCAGGGTGGCGATGAAGGGGGGGAACTCTATCTTGGCCACCAGGGTTCCGTTGACGACGCCGACCACGGATCCGCAGAGGACCGCGATGCCGGCCGCCGGCAGGAGCGGCATCCCGCCGGAGAGCAGCAGGGTATAGATCACCCCCGTCAGGGCCAGGTTGCTGCCGGTGGAGAGGTCGAAGCTGCCGGTCATCATCAGGATCGTGGCCGCCGATGCGACGATGATGATCATGGCCGACTGCTTGAGCATGTTGAAGTAATTCTCGAGGGAGAAAAAGGCCTCGGAATTCAGGGCAAAGAACAGGTTCAGCAGGATCAGCAGCACGAGCATCAGGAATTTCGGGTCCCGTACGATCCTGTGGAAATCCCGGGTCGGATTCATGCGCCCACCTCCCTGCCGGCCACCAGGGCCATGATCCTGTCGCCGTCGATTCCCGGACCGTTCTCCAGCACGGTGCGCACGGTCCCCTCGTACAGGAGTACGATACGGTCGCAGAGCTGCAGGATCTCCGGAAGCTCGGACGACAGGACGATCACGCCCTTGCCCTGGTTCGCCAGGCCCCGGATGATGTCGTGGATCTCCTGCTTGGCCCCCACGTCGACGCCGCGGGTGGGCTCGTCCATCAGGAGAACGCCGCTCTCGCGGTTCAGGCATTTGGAGATGACCACCTTCTGCTGGTTCCCTCCGCTCAACTGGGACACCTTCTTCTCGCGGCTGTTCGTGGCCAGGGACATGCTCTTGATGTAGCCGTCGGCCAGCTGGTTTTCCCGGGCCCGATGGATGATTCCGTTCCGCAGGACCTTTTCCATCCGCATCATGGGGATGTTTTCGCGGATCGAAAGTTCCCCGAAGATGCCGTCCACCCTCCGCTCCTCGGGGATCAGGGTGATCCCGGCCTTGAGGGCCTTCGAGACGCCGTGAAACCGGATGGGCCTGCCTTCCAGGAGGATCTCGCCCCGGTAGGGATCGATGCCGTACAGCACCTGGGCGATCTCCGTCTTGCCGGCCCCGACCAGGCCGTAGAATCCCAGGATCTCGCCCCTCCGCAGGGCGAAGCTAACGTCCCGGAGCTTCCGGGTACAAACGTTCCGGGCTTCCAGGAGCGTCTCCTCCCGGATGTTTTCGCTGGGAACGTACTCCTCTAGGACGACCTTGCCCAGCATCATCCGGATGAGTTCCAGGCAGGCCTCGGACTCGGAATCGCAGCCCGTCTGATTCCGGATCTCCTCGACGGTCCGGTTCCCGACGATCTTCCCGTCCCTGAGTACCGTCACGCAGTCGCCGATCTCGAAGACCTCGCTGAGCTTGTGGGAGATGTAGACTATTGTGATCCCCTTGGCCACCAGTTTCCGGACCACCTTGAACATCCGCTGGGTCTCCTCCTCGCTGAGGGCCGCGGTCGGCTCGTCCATGACCAGCATCTTGCAGTCCGCCGAGATGGCCCGGGCGATCTCGATGACCTGCCGCTGGGCGACGCTGAGATCCCCGACCCGATCGGACAGATCGATGGAGTCGTCGAGGCTCCGGAGGTTCTCGACCAGGGCCGGAAGGGCTTCGCTCTTCCGTATCATCCCGAAGCGGCAGGTCTCCCGGCCGAGGGTGAGGTTTTCCCCGACCGTGAGGTCGTCGACCACGTTGAGTTCCTGGTACAGGGCGGTCACGCCCTTGGTCATGGCATCCCGGATGCTCCGGGGCTCGAAGGGCCTGCCTTCGAAGAGGATTTCCCCCTTTGTCCGCTCCAGGGCGCCCGTGAGGATCTTGATCATCGTGGACTTGCCGGAGCCGTTCTCGCCGATCACACAATGGACCGTGTTCCTGCGGACCTCGAAACCGACCTCGTCGAGGGCCAGGGTCCCCGGAAACCGTTTGCACAGGCCCCGGACGGTCATCAGCACCGGGTTTTCGCCATCCTTCATTTCCTGCCTCCCGCTCATCCGCGCCGCCGGATCGCCTGGTCCGTGAAGACCGAGATGATCAGCAGCAGGCCTTTCGTGATCGTCTGGTAGAAATACGGCACGTTGAGCAGATTGAGCCCGTTGGCCGCGGTCCCGACTATGAAGGCCCCGAGGATCATGCCCGCCGTGGAGCCCGAACCGCCGAGCATGCTCGTGCCGCCCAGGACGATGGCCACCACGACGTCGAACTCCATGCCCTCCGCGATGTTGGGGAAGCCCGATCCCACCCGGGAGACCTGAACCACCCCGCAGAATCCCGCCAGCAGCCCCACCAGGGAGTAGAGCGCGATCGTGACGCCGGGTACGTTGATCCCCGACAGGACCGAGGCCCGGCGGTTGCCGCCGATGGCGAAGCTGTAGCGGCCCAGCACCGTCTTTTTCTCCACGAATATGAAGACGGCCACGACGGCCACCATGAAGACGATGATGATGGGCAGGAATCCGAACAGGTTTGTGCGGCCGAAGTCGCTGAAGTCCCCGGGCAGTCCGGCGGAGATGTTCGCTCCCCCGTCCCAGCGGGCGATCAGGAAGGCGAAACCCCGGGCGGCGTACATCGTGCCCATCGTCGCGATGACGGGATTGACGTTGAGCACTCCGACCATGAAGCCGTTGGAGATGCCCCAGCAGACCGCCATGGCGCAGCACAGGAGGATGGACAGCCAGATGGGGACGCCCTGCTTGGAGAGGTAGGCGTGGAGTATCGCGCAGAACGCCAGGACGCTTCCGATGGAGAGGTCGAAGTTGCCGGTGATCATGAGGAGGTTGGCGGCGGAGGCGATGATGATGAGAGGAGCCAACTGGAGCAGAATGTTCTGGAAGTTGCTGATGTGCAGGAACTTGGGGGAGAGGAAGCTCATCGCCGCCACGATCGCGGCAAGGATCGAGATCAGCACGATCTTCTGCCGGTCGACCTGGATCGAGTTCGAGGTTGCACCCATCTAGACCATCCTCCGGATGTATTCTAATCCGCGAACGCCCGCCCGTCCGCCCCGGCCGGGACCGGAGGGGCGGGCGGGGCCGCGCCCGAAAAAAAACGAGAAAAGACGGAGCTTTTCTCGTTTTTTCACAGCGGGCTCCGGATTATTTCTTCTTGGCCTTGGCTATGTCATCCTTCAGGTTGCCTTTGTACAGGAAGTTGTCCTGCAGGAAAACCTGGGCTTCCTCGACCGTGCTGTTCCAGTAGTCGGTGACCTTGCTGAGCACCTGGGTCTCGGACCACTTGTTGGGATCGATCTTTCCGGTGAGCATGCCTATCATGGTGTCCATCTCGGCGCGGGCCACGTCCCGGACGGCGCCGTGGGTCAGCTTGAAGGAGCAGTTGGGATCGAAGATCTTGATCATGGCGGAGGCGTTGCCGTCCAGGCCCGCGATCACCTCGGTGAGGGGCTTGCCGTTGGCCATCTTGCCGCGGCCTATCTGCTCGCAGGCGGCAAGGGCTCCTAGGGCCATCTCGTCGTTGGCCCCGAAGATGATGTTAACCTCGGGATGGGCCTGGAGGATGTCCAGGGTGATCTCCATGGACTTGGTGGTGTCGCCCTGGCCGTTGAGCTGGGTCACGAGCACGGCGTTGGGATCCACGGCCTTGACGCCCTCCCAGAAGGGGGTGGTGCGCAGGACTTCCACGGGGGGGAACTTGCCGAAGTCGAGGATGGCCACGCGGCTCGGTTTCCCCGGGTTGGCGG
>JBFZER010000372.1:0-18964 GCA_041306765.1 Spirochaetota bacterium
CGGCCTTCCGGCAGCACGAGAGAGCACGGGTAAGATCGTCGCCGCGGAAGGCCAGGACATAGCCCAGGCCGTTCAGGGACGTAGGATGGGATGGTTCCAGGTCCAGGGCTTGGCCGTACCAGCGCAGGCTCTCGTCGATGTTGCCCTGGGCCCAGGCGGTGTAGCCCAGGGCGGCGCAGATCTGGGCGGACTCGTATCCGGATTCGCGCAGGCGCGCCAGCTCGTATTCCGCCAGCTTGACCCGACCGGTGACCGCGTAGATATAGGCGAGGGCCATTCGGCACTGGTAGAGACGGGCGGGATCGGCTTCCGCCGTGACGACCTGTTCAATGTACAGGAGCGCTTCGTCGAAATTCCCCAGTCGGACATGACACAGGCCCAGCAGGTAGGCCGAGTCCGAAAAACCCTCCTCCGACGGTTCCGCGTCCGAGAGGTATCGGAGGGCTTCTTCCCACTCTCCCGCCGCGTAGGACCGCAGGGCATCCCGGATCTCGCTGCGCACCTGGTCCGCCTTTCTCCCCTCGTACGTTACGGAAAACTCTTGCCGGCTTCGAAATCAGCCGGCACCTGGGGATGCACAAGCACCCTTGATATTGCCACCCGTCCGGAATCGACGACCTTGGTGTCCGCGAAGTCCCCGCCGCCGCTCTCTATCGCCGCTCCTGTCAGGAAGCAGTAGGTGTAACCGTCCGGGGCTTCGAAGGAATGCAGGGTGTCCCGGTACTCGCGCAAGCCCGGAAGGGCGAAGATTCCGCCGCGAAAATCAGCGTCCGGAAGCGGAGGAACATTGACGTTGATGAACACGGTTTCGTCCCACGCGGCCCGGAGGGCATCGAGATTCGCCCGGACGAAGCGCGCGGAGGGACGGAAATCGAAGGGAGGCTCGTAGGCGGCCAGGGAAACGGCTATTCCGGGAATGCCGTAGAGGACGGCCTGTCGCGCCGCAGCGGCGGTGCCGGAAAAAACGATGTCCGTACCCAGGTTCGGGCCCCGGTTGATGCCGGAAACGACCATGTCCGGGCGGAACGGAAGCACCCCCCGATAGGCAAGGATGACGCAGTCCGCGGGCATCCCGCTGCAGGAATAGGTCCTCTCGTCCAGCCGGCGGACTTTTCCGGGAGAGCGCAGGGTCATGGAATGGCTCGAGCCCGATCGGTCTCCGTCGGGGGCGAAGACCCAGACCTCGTGGTCCTTGCGGAGTTCCTCCGCCAGGACCTTGATGCCCTCGCAGTGGATGCCATCGTCGTTGGTGACAAGGATTTTCATAGGTTAGACAAGGGCCCCCTCCCGCGTCCTGTCAGGTTGACCCTGACAAGGCGATTGTAGCGGAAGCCGGGGAAGGATTCAACCTTGGAGCTCTATGCCGCCGGAGACGGCGGTCTCGTACACCGCGGCCTTGAAGCCGAAAATCCGTTCGTACTCCTCCAGGCGGCTCTTGTATTCCTCCACCGCGGCACGGCTCATGATGGAAATCGTGCAGCCCCCGAACCCCTTTCCGGTCAGCCGGCTGCAGAGGGTCCCCTCGATCTCGGAACTCCGCTTGACCAGCCAGTCCACCTCGGGACAGGAGACTTCCAGCAGGTTGCGCAGTCCCGCCTGGGACTTGTTCACGATACGGCCGAAACCGGCAAGGTCGCCCCGGGCCAGGAGATCCTCGGCTTCCGAAACCCGGCGGACTTCCTCGAGGATGAAGAGGCAGCGCCGCCGCACGCTTTCCGGCAGCAGGCCCATGAGCTCGTCCAGGTCCTCGGGGTTGTAGTCCCGGAGGGTTCGGCCGGGATGGCGGTGCCCGAGGTGGTGAAGGCATTGACGACAGTCGTCCGCCCTCTGCCGGAGCTCCGTATCCACGGAAAATCGGGGAACCCGGGAGTCGGTGATGAGGGCGACGGACTCGCCTATGTCGAAGGGAACCAGGCGGGGCCGCCCGTTGCGGGCGTCCACGGACACGGCGGTTCCGGGCCGGGATACAACCGGAACCACGTGCTCCGCGGGTCCGAACTCCCGCCCGCAGAACTCCGATTCCGCGGTCCGGCTCAATTCGACGATCCCGTCGTTGCCGAGATTCCGGCCCAGTATGGCGGAGAACGCCGCGGCGGAGGCCACCACAAAGGAAGCGGAGGAACCCAGACCGATGCCTTGGGGGATATCTCCGGAGACGCTTACGTTGAATCCCTGGGAGGGGGTGCCCTGGTCGAACAGGGCGGCCAGGATACCCTTGGGGAGGTTGGCCCAGCGGTCTTCGCGCTTGAACTTGAGGTTGGCCAGGCTGGTCCGTTTTCGTTCGTTGAGGTCCGCCGCGTAGAATCGCAGGGAGGAATCCCTGCGGGAGGATACGGCCACGGAGATGCGCTGGGATACGGCGATGGAGAGGACGACGCCTTCGGATTCTTCGGTATGTTCTCCCAGGAACCGGATCGTCCCCGGGGCGGACGCAATGACCTCGGGAGGGGTTTCAAACTCCTGCATGTGGAGTTCTGCAATATCCTTCATCGACCAGCCTTACAATCGATAGAAATAGTTAATCGGCTCCCCCATGATATACTATGAATGCGTAAGGTTCAAACGAAAAATGCGCCAAACTCCTCCCGGCTTCGGGGCTTCGGCGGCGGATTCCGCCGATTTCTCCGCCCTTCTTTGACAATTCGTCCACACGGAAGTAGAATCTCAGCATGCGATCCGTCACGGTATCCCTGATGTCGATTCTCCTTGCGGTCACGCTCCTGTCCTGTGCGGGATCGCCCGTCGAGTCCGCATCCCCTGCGAAGGACCCCGTCCCCCCTGCCGACGCCGCTCCATCGGTGCCTCTGACCGTCTTCGATCCGGCCAGCATCACCCCGGAGGTCAAGCGGGATACCATGGAGGACGTCAAGGCCTTCATCAACGAGGTCAACCAGGTCATCCGCCGGAAGGACTATACGGTCTGGAGAGGGTACCTGACCGGTGAGTACTCGACCTTCTACTCGGCGCCCGCCGTCCTTGCGGAGATGTCGGAATCCGCGGTGCTGAAGAGGCAGGGGATCAAGCTCGAATCCCTGCAGGATTACTTCCTGTACGTCGTCTACCCTTCCCGGCAGAGCGTCCGGGTGGACGACATCGAGTTCACCAGCCCCACCCAGGTCAAGGCCGTGACCATAACCCCGTCGGGGGACCGGCAAGTGTATTACTACCTTGAAAAAGTGGGCGAATCGTGGAAGATTGGTACCGGGAGGTAATGATGCGTTCATTGCGTTTGGCGGCCCTGGCCGCGTTGCTCGTGGTAGCCCTGGCGGGCGTCGCCGCCCAGACGACGGGATCCGGGGAGAAGACCGTGGAGGAGGCGTACCTCCAGGAAACCCTGGAAACCATGATCATCAAGGAGCAGGCCCGGGGGGATACCCGGGACCTCAAGCTGCTTGCCCTCCAGTACATCAAGCAGTCCATCGACGAGGGACGCAAGAACGAGGAAGTCCGGAAATCCCTGGAATACCTCGCCCTGGAGACCTCCACGACCGTCATCCGGGAGGCCGGTGTAGGCCGGGTGATCAACGACTTCCCGGACGTGCGCGCCAAGGCCTGCGAATACCTCGGAGAATTTCCCAGCGTGGAGACCAAGGACGCACTTGTGCGTGTCGCCCTCTCCGACCGCGAACCCATGGTCATCAGTGCCGCGATCCGCTCCCTGGGCCGGATCGGGATCAACGACAACGACGAGGTGACCCAGACCATCTCTTTCATCGTGAACAAGTACGACATCCTCCAACCGGACAACAGCCTGGCATTCGAGACCCTCGTGGCGATCGAGAGGCTCGTGGACGCCGGAACCGGGATCAAGGACCCCTCGATCATACGGACCGTGCTCCGCATCGCGGACGGCAACTACATAGTGCCGGTGAAGCAGAAGGCCCGCCAGGTGCTGGACAAGCTGCGCAAGTCCGCGGCCGCTTCCTCGGGCGGGAAATAGGCTGATTCGAGACCAGCCTTGACATCCCCGGAGAATCCGACGTAGGATATCCCCGAGCGATTAGCTCAGCTGGATAGAGCGTCGGCCTCCGGAGCCGAAGGTCATGGGTTCGAATCCCGTATCGCTCATTTGAGGCTTCCGGGAGCGGCGCTCCCGGAAGCCTTTATTATCTATGGAAACCATTCTGCTCGCCTCGGGATCTCCCCGCCGCCGGGAAATCCTTGAATCCTACGGATTCCCCTTGGTGGTCCGGCCCACGGGCACGGACGAAACCCTCCGCGACCACATGCCCGTCGGGGAACGCGTCACGGCCCTTGCCCTGGACAAGGCGAAAGCCGCTCTCTCGGCCGTCCAGGCCGGGGACCCGCGCTGGGTGCTCGCAGCGGATACCTTGGTTTCCGCAGGAGGACGTGTCCTGGGCAAGGCCCGGGACCGAAATGAGGCCCGGGCCTTCCTCCGGGCCCTTTCCGGGGTTGTCCATACGGTCTCCACCGGACTTGCCCTGGCCGACCGCTCGACCGGAGGCGTCCGAACCATCCTCGAGGAGACGGAGGTCCTGTTCGCCGGACTCTCGGAGCGGGAGATCGAATCGTACCTCGATACCGGGGAATGGGAGGGTGCGGCGGGCGCCTACCGCATTCAGGGCCGCGCGGCCTTCCTGGTGGAGCGGGTGACGGGGTCCTGGTCCTGCGTCGTGGGCTTGCCTCTCCGGGCGTTTTATGTCATCCTGCGGGACAGCGGTTATCCGTTGAGATGACCGCCCGGAGCGAGCCGGAACCCCGGTTCCGCCGCCCGGAATCTTCCGCCGCCCTCCGGGGCGGTGAGAACTAGAGAAGGGGGCCGTACGATGGTACGGCCGTCGGTAGGAGGATCTCTTGGCCGTCGTAACGATGAAGAATCTCCTTGAATCCGGTGTCCATTTCGGGCACCAGGTCAAGCGCTGGGATCCGCGGATGAAGAAGTTCATCTTCGCGGAACGCAACGGCATCCACATCATCGACCTGCAGAAGACCATCCAGTCCATCAAGGAAGCCTACGAGGCGGTGCGAAAGTGCGTCGCCTCCGGCAAGAGCGTGCTCTTCGTGGGAACCAAGAAGCAGGCCCAGCAGGCTATCCAGAAGGAATCCGAGCGCTGCGGAATGTTCTTCGTGAACAACCGCTGGCTGGGCGGAATGCTCACGAACTTTTCCACGATCAAGAAATCCATTCTCCGCCTCAAGAAGATCGAGAAGATGGAGGTGGACGGCACCTTCGAGAACCTCACCAAGAAGGAAATAGCCGGTCTCCAGAAGGAAAAGATCAAGCTTGAGAAGAACCTCGGCGGGATCAAGGAGATGAAGGACCTTCCCGGCATCCTCTTCGTGATCGATACCCGCAAGGAAGCCATCGCCGTGGCGGAGGCCCAGCGCCTGGGCGTTCCCATTGTGGCAATCGTCGACACAAACTGCAATCCCGAAGGCATCACCTACCCCATTCCGGGCAACGACGACGCCATCCGGTCCATCTCCCTGTTCACCCAGATCATCGCCAATGCGGTCGTCGAGGCGGACAACGAGACGGGGCTCAAGATCATCGAGAACCTCCAGGAAGAGGAAGAGACCGTCGAGGAAGTTCGGACGGACGCGCGCCAGACCGAGGAGGAGGAAGTGGAAATCGACATTTCCACCTACACTCCCGAGGAGAAGCCCGTCGTCGTCGAGGAGAAGGTCGAGGAACCCGTCCCCGCCGCGTCGATAGACGAAGACAAGCTCTACGACCGCTAGGATTCCGGCAAGGAGATCGAAATGGATATCAAGGCTCAAGACATAAAGACGCTCCGGGAAAAGACCGGAGCCGGAATGATGGACTGCAAGAAGGCCCTCACGGAGGCCGGGGGGGATCCCGTCGCCGCCGAGAAGCTCATCAAGGAGTGGGGACTTGCGGGCGTCGAGAAGCGCTCGGGGCGCGCCACCAACGAAGGCCGCGTGTTCATCAAGGAAGAGGGCGGCAAGGTCGGCATGGCCGAGGTGGCCTGTGAGACGGACTTCGTGGCTCGCAACGAGGATTTCATCAAGTCCGGCGCCGTCCTGGCGTCCCAGGTGCACAAGAAGGAAGTCTCCGCTCCGGACGCCGAGATGGAAACCATGATCCGCGACATGGCCAGCGTCATCAAGGAAAACATCACACTGAAGCGGGTGATCTGCGTGAAAGCCGCGGCCGGGGAAGTGCTCCACACGTACGTACACGGCGAAGGCACCCTCGGAGTGATCGTGAAGGTCCGGACCGACAAACCCGGCGATCCGACGATCCAGTCCTTCATCCACGACACCGCCCTGCATATCGCGGCCTTCCGCCCCCTGTTCCTGGACCGCGGCCGCGTGGACGCGAAGTACCTCGCCGAGCAGCAGGACATCTTCCAGAAACAGATCGAGGGGGACGAGAAGATGAAGGGCAAGCCCGCCAACGTCCTTGAGGGGATCGTCAAGGGCAAGGTGAACAAGCTCATGGCCGAGATCTGCCTGATGGACCAGGGCTTCGTCAAGGACGAGAAGCAGACCGTGGCCAAGGTTATGGCGGACACGGCCAAGTCGGCCGGGGCTTCGCTTTCCATCGTGGACTATGTAGTCTTCCGCGTGGGCGAGAATTGAGGTAGAATGTCGAGGGCCGGCGTCGAGTCGGCTCTCGACAAGTATCGATACGGAGCCGGCGAGAGGGAGGAACCATGGACGAGGTAAAGGCTTCCTGCGAAGATCGGATGCGTAAGGCCGTGGCGGCGCTCAGGGACGAGTACAACGGACTGCGTACGGGCCGAGCCTCCCCCGCCCTGCTGGACAAGATCCGCGTGGACTACTATGGCGAGAAGACGCCGATCTCCCAGGTCGCTACCGTCTCCGTTCCGGAAGCCCGGCTCATCGTCATACAGCCCTGGGATCGAACGCAGATCGCGGAGATCGAGAAGGCCGTCCGCAGTTCGGAGCTTTCCCTGAATCCCTCGAACGACGGCAAGGTGATCCGCATTGCCATCCCTCCCCTCACGGAAGAGCGTCGCAAGGACCTGGCTAAAACCGCCAAGAACATGGCTGAGAACTGCAGGGTTTCCATCCGCAACATCCGACGGGACGGTATCGAGACCCTCAAGAAGCACAAGCCCGACGGCTCCTCGGAGGACGACCTCAAGAAGGCGGAGGAGGAGCTCCAGAAACTGACGGACTCCTATATCGCCCATGCGAACAAGGTGCTCGAGGAAAAGGAAAAGGAAATCCTGGAAGTCTGAGCATGCATGCCGGCAACAAGGCCGTTCCCGCCCACGCGGGGATCATCATGGATGGAAACGGGCGCTGGGCAAAGGCCCGGGGCCTGCCCCGTACCGAGGGTCATCGGGAAGGTCTCCGGGTAGCGAAAAAGATCATTCGCGCCGCGGAAGATCTGGGTATACGATACCTGTCGCTTTATACCTTCAGCACGGAAAACTGGAAACGCGCGGTTGATGAAGTTTCCTTCCTGATGTCCCTCATCACATCGCACCTGAGGGCTGAGTTGGAATTTTACCGGGAGAACCATATCCGGATCGTCCATTCCGGGGATTCTTCGGGACTGCCCCGGGAAGTTCGGGACTCCATCCGATCTGTGATTGAGGATACCGCGGCGTACGACGGAATAACGGTTAACCTCGCCATCAACTACGGCGGGCGGGACGAGATCGTACGGGCCGTCCGGAACATGATACGGACGGGTACCGGGGTTCCTACGGAAGAGACCTTCAAGGCTTTTCTGGACGCCCCGACCCTGCCGGACCCGGACCTCATAATCCGTACGGGCGGCGACATGCGCCTGTCGAACTTCCTGCTCTGGGAATCCGCCTACGCGGAGCTGTATTTTTCCGAAAAACTCTGGCCCGACTGGACGGAGGACGATCTGAAGCTCGCGATACATTCCTTTTCCGGCAGGGAGCGTCGGTTCGGCGGCACGCCATGAAGAATTTCCTTTCCCGCTTCCTGCTCGTCGCCGCCGCTCTTCCGACCCTGTACGCCGCCGTGGTATTCCTTCCCCATCTCGGTCATGCGGCCATAGTGGCGGTCGTTTTGGTCTTCAGTGCCGGCTGCGGCGCCGAACTCGCGGGACTGTTTTCACGGCGGGGCACAAGGGCCGAGGCGCAGCTGTTTTCCGGTCTCTCCGTCCTTCCCGCCGCTCTCCTATGGACCGCTCGGCAGGTATTTCCGTCGGCGCCGGACGCGGTCCTGGGCGTGTTCGCTGCGGGTTACGCACTGGTCTTCCTTTCCGCGTTCCTTCCCTTCGCCTTCCCCCGCCAAGACGAGGACATCGGGGAATCCCTTCCCCGGTCGTCGGCGCGGGCGTTCCCCCTCGTCTACCCCGGACTGTTCTCCGCTTCCCTCGTCCTCATCGCTGGCATCGGGGAGTCGGCCTCGGCGGCCCTGATCTGGTTCGGAATGCTGGTATTCTTCAACGATAGCGCGGCATGGGCGGTCGGAATGCTTCTGGGCCGGCACCGCGGGGTGGCCGCCGTGTCCCCGAACAAGAGCCTGGAGGGGTTCGTCGGAGCCTACGCGGGATCCCTCGCGGCGGCTTTCCTGGGACCGGCCCTGTACCCGGGGACGCTGCACGGCTCTCCGTGGAAACTCGCCTTCATCGCCCTCCTGGTCGGTACCGCGGTGATCGCGGGGGACCTCTTCGAATCGGCCCTGAAGCGAAGCGCAGGCACCAAGGACTCGGGCTCCGCGATACCGGGGCGGGGCGGGTTCCTGGACACCTTCGACAGCATCCTGTTCGCGGCTCCCGTGTATTACGCCGCAATCCACATACTGGACCTGGTCTAGGGGAAAGCAGTGCAGCCGAAACGCATCATCATCCTGGGCGCCACCGGGTCCATCGGCCGTTCGGCCCTGGACGTCGCGGCGTCCCGGCCCGATCTCTTCCATGTCTCCGGGCTTTCCACCCACAGCCGCGAGGACGACCTGCTGGCAGCGGCCCGCCGCGCTCCCGGCGCCGCCCTCTGCCTGAGCGGGGCGACTCCTTCATCCGCCGCCGTCGGATACCACGGCCCCGGCGCCCTCCGCCGCATGCTTTCGGAAATTCCAGCGGACATGGTCCTGAACGGCATCGCCGGAGCCGCCGGTCTGGGCCCTTCCCTGGACGCCATCGAGGCGGGCAGGGATCTGGCCCTGGCCAACAAGGAGACCATGGTTCTGGCCGGCCGACTCGTTCTGGAGCGGGCCTCAGCCCGCGGGGTTCGAGTGATTCCCGTCGACTCGGAGCACTCCGCGGTATTCCAGATGATCCAGCGCTTCGGCGCGGCGGACCTGGACGAGATCGTCCTGACCGCCTCCGGAGGAGCCTTCCGGGACAGGCCGCTGGCCCAACTGACCGACGCGACCCCGGAGGAAGCCTCCACCCATCCGAACTGGAGCATGGGCCGGAAGATTACGATCGATTCGGCCAGCATGGCGAACAAGGGCCTGGAGGTCATCGAAGCGGTCCGGTTCTTCGGGGTCGATCCGGATCGGGTCAAGGTTCTCATTCACCCCCAGAGCCGCGTTCATGCCCTGATCCGCTTGCGGGACGGCGCCCTCTACGCCCAGGCTTCCGGCACGGACATGCGCCTTGCCATCCAGGCCGCCTTTTCCTGGCCGCGTACGGAGGCCTGCGCTTTCGGACGGCTGGACCTGTCCGGCATGACCCTGTCCTTTGAGGATCCCGATCCGGACAGGTACCCCCTTCTGGGCCTGGCCTACTCCGCGGTGAAGGCGGGCGAAGGATTTACCATCGCCTACAACGCGGCCAACGAGGTCGCGGTCGATCTGTTCGTAGGCCGGAGAATCCGCTTCACGGATATCGCCCAGGTCACGGCCGCCGTGATGGAGCTGGCCTGGCCGGCCCGGGTCGACGGCCTGGAGGACGTGCTCTCCATCGACGGCCGGGCCCGTAGAGCGGCGCTGGAAACGGCGAAAGGAAGCTGAGGAATATGGTTGTCATCGTTCTGGGCCTGGTAGGCCTGGGCATCGTGGTATTGGTTCATGAGCTGGGGCACTTCCTGGCCGCCCGATTGACGGGGGTACACGTGGAGGCCTTCAGCCTGGGCTGGGGGCCGAAACTGGCGGGATTCACCCGGGGGGGCACCGAATACCGGGTTTCCGTATTCCCCATAGGCGGGTATTGCCGCATGAAGGGGGAGGAAGCGTTCAAGGCGGCCCTGGAGCGGGGGGACGAGGACATGCCCCGGGAACCGGGAAGCTTCTACGGGGCTTCCCCCTGGCGTCGCATCGTGATCGCCCTGGCGGGCCCCTTCGCGAACCTGGTCTTCGCACTTGTCGTGGCCGTCATCATCGCTGCGGCCGGATACACCCTGCGGACCTCGGGCAACAGGGTAATCCTGGCATCCGAGTATCCCCTGTTCGGAAATCCCGTCACGGGCCTCCCGGCGGAGAAGGCGGGGATACGCACGGGAGACCGCATTGTGGCGATCGACGGGGTGAAGACGGAGATTTATTCCCAGATCCAGGAGATCATTTTCCGGTCCGCGGAAAAACCCCTGCGGTTCACGGTGGAACGGGGCACCGGCCGGATCGATCTTATAGTCGTGCCCGCCCTGGACCGGGAGACCGGGGCGGGACGGGTCGGACTGTATGCCTGGATCGATCCCGTGGTCGAGGGGGTGGAGCCCACCAGTTCCGCCTTCCTGGCCGGGTTGACCCCCGGTGACCGAATACTGTCCGTGAACGGCCTCGAAGTCGAGCACGACGTCGCGTTCCAGAAAGCCCTCCTCGACCGTCCCCGGGTTCTCAAGATGAAGGTCGAGCGCGAAGGTTCACGGATCGATGTGGATGTCGTGCCCAGCTGGAACGGAGAGGGGAATCCCGATCTGGGATTGACCTTCCGGGCGGTAGCCTTCCGTGTCCAGGCGGAGGGACCCGCAGACGCCCTGGCCCGGGGATGGAAGGACACCCTGGGTACCGTGTCCGGAACCCTCCAGGGCCTGGCCGCCCTGTTCCGGGGAAACGTAAAGGTCACCAACGCCCTATCCGGCCCCGCGCGGATCACCTACATGGTCGGGACCGTCGCAAGCCGCGGTCTGCGGGAAGGTTGGGCCGACGGTTTATCCCAGCTTTTCAACTTCCTTTCGCTCCTGTCCATCGGCCTTTTCATCATGAATCTCATGCCCATCCCCCTGCTGGACGGCGGCCAGATCCTCCTGTTCGTCGTGGAGGGTATACGGAGGAAGCCCCTGAAACTCAAGACCGTGTACCGATACCAGGCGGTGGGCATGGCGGTGGTGCTGGCCATATTCCTTCTAACCACCATCGCGGACCTGACGTTCTTTTCGGGCCGCTGAGGGCCCGGGTCACAGGAATCGATTCGAAGGAGGGTTGTGTTGCGCAGCGTTACATGCCCGTGCGAAGCCGTGTTCGAAGCCGATCTGCCCCAGTCCGTGGACCTGGACGACAAGCCCCAGGCCCTGGCGGAAATCCTGGAAGGCACCTTCCTGTCCGTGAAATGCCCGGAATGCGGAAGCCTCGTAAAACCGGATCTGGCGGTCCGCGTGGTATCCGGTACCCGGAGCCTCGACCTACAGGTCGTCCCGGAGGTGGAGCGGTACGCCTTCTACCGCGGAACGGTCGCGGTTCCCCAGGGCGCGGAAGCCGTGATCGGGTACCGCGAGCTCGTGGAACGGGTCAAGGCGGTGAGGGACGGCGTCTCCCCCCGGGCCCTGGAGGTTCTCAAATACCTTCTCCTTGCCCGGGCCCAGCAGGACGCTCCCGAAGCCGAGATCATCATCGAATATACCGGCCGCGAGGAAGGATCCCTGGTGTTCGACGTCTGGGGTCTCAAGGAAGGCGAGGCAGGGGTGGTCCGGGTACCGGCCGGGCTCTACGAGAAGACCCTCTCCGAGCTGGGGCGAAAAACCGCGGAAGAGCCCTTTTCCAGGATTTTTTCCGGGACGTACCGATCGGTCCGGGCCCTGGAGGCCGAACCCGGGGAAGATTGAATCAGGATCGTCCGGTCAGTCGTGGGAGGGGTTCTTGCGGACCTTTTCCACGGCCGTCTCGACGGCCTTGCGGACCCGGTCGGCGTATTCCGTGCCGTCCGCTGCCTGGGCGTACAGGGTTCCCAACAAGGATACTCGGTAGAGCGGCTTGATGGTGTTCAGGGCCAGGGCTGCCATGTCCAGCACGCAATCCTCGCAGGTACAGATGCCACGGGATCCGGCGTCGTCCAACAGCCGCTCCAGCTCGTCCACGACCATGCGCTCCGCCTCGTTGACCAGGATGCTGAAGTCGTACATCTGACGCAATTCCATCACATCCTCCCCCCTCGGTCCGAAGATGCAGCCGGCCCCGTATCCAAGGATAGTGTACAGCCCTCACGCGTGCTTTGCAATCGACTCGAAGCGGGTAAAGGCGGGCAGGAACAGGATCCTGGATGTCCCCGTCGGACCGTTTCGCTGCTTGGCCACGATGAGTTCCGTCTCGATGGGTAGGGAGCGCTCTTCCTGGGATCGACCCAGCTCACGGTCCCGGTGAAGGAATAGAATCAGGTCCGCGTCCTGCTCGATGGACCCCGATTCCCGCAGGTCCGCCAGGGTCGGCTGCTTGCCTTCCGCCTCGCGCTTCAGCTGGGACAGGGCCACGACGGGAATCCTGAGTTCGCGGGCCAGGGCCTTCAGGGAGCGGGAGATGCTGGCTATCTGCTCCCACCTGGGAAGCTCGGTGTTCTCGTGGGTGACCAGGGTCAGATAGTCCACGAAGATGATCCGGACATCCTTTTCCGTGCGCAGCCGCCGTGCCAGGGTGCGGAGGTCCAGGAGCTTCATGTTGGGCATGTCGATGATGTACAGCGGGGCGTCGTAGATGCGTCCGGCCGCGTCGATGAGGCTCTGGAAATCGCTGTGCTTCATGAGGCCCGTGCGGATTTTTTCCGACGCGATCCGGGCTTCGCTGGCTACCATGCGCTGCATCAGCGCGGTGTCCGCCATCTCCAGGGAAAAGAAGGCCGTGGGGATTTTTTCGTGGATGGCCGTATGCGCGGCGATGGTGAGGGCCAGGGCTGTCTTACCCTGGGAGGGCCGGGCGCCGATGATCACGAGCTCGGAGTCCTGGAAGCCGCTGGTCATGGAATCGAGTTCGGCGAAGCCGCTGGGGATGCCCGTATACGGGGTCTTCGTGCGGTAGAGCTTCTCGATCATCTTGATGGTGTCCGGCAGGAGTTCTTTCACGCTCTTGTAGGACACGGACTGGCGCTTGTTGCTTATGTCGAAGATGGAGGCCTGGGCCTCGTCCAGCATCAGGGCGGTTTCCACGGAGTCGTCGAAGACCCGGGCGGTCATCAGCTGGGAAAGCCGCAGGAGGGCCCGTCGGACGGCGTTCTCCTGCACGATCCGGGCGTAGTACTCCACGTTGGCGCTGGAGGGAACGAAGCTGGTGAGGTCGGCGACATAGCCGGGACCGCCGGACGGGTCCAGCAGGGCCAGGAGCCTGAGCTCGTCCGTGAGGGTTATGAGATCCGGCTTCTGGCCTTTTTCGTACAGGGAGATGATGGCGGAAAAAATGTTCTTGTTGGCGTTGACGTAGAAGTCCTCCGGCCGGAGGAACCGGAGGACCAGGGTTACCGAATCCGGATCGAGGAGTATGGCGCCGAGCACGGCCTGTTCGGCCTCCGCGTTGTGCGGAGGAACCTTGTCCCTGAGCTGTGCCGGCGCCATGGGCTCTTAGACCCGGTCTTCGGGGAGCCTCTCGTCGATCTCCTCGTCCTCTTCCACGTGGGCGGACTCGAAGCGCTGCACCTTGGGCTTGGCCGGAGAGGCGGCGGCAGCTTCGGCCCGGGCTTCCTTGTCGGACTGCCCGCGGATTATCAGCTTGATCGTCGCCTCGTCCTTTTCGTACAGGCGGATCGCGACCTTGTAATTGCCCACGCTCTTGATGACGCGGCCGGGGATCTCGATCCTTTTCCGGTCCATGGAGAATCCCTTTTTGAGGAGTTCGTCCGCCACCGTGGCGTTGGTGACGGCGCCGTAGAGCTTGCCGTTGGCGCCCGCGGGCAGTACCAGGGCGATCTCCTCGGCTTCGAGCCGGGTCTTGAGGTCGGAACTTTCCAGGCGCTTCTTGGCCTTGAGGGTCTCGATCTCGGTTTTGCGCTTCTCGAAGAGGGCGACCACCTTCTGGTTGAACGGAAGGGCCAGCCCGCGGGGAAGCAGGAAGTTGCGAGCGTATCCCAGGGCTACGTCCTTCACGTCTCCCAGTTCGCCCAGGTTGGGCACGTCGTTGTTCAGGATGACCTTCATGCTTGGACTCCTTTGCTGATTCGGTACGGTATCCAGGTCTCGGTTGCTCCGAGAACCGTGAGTGCCCCCGCCGTCCAGGCCCCCGTGGTCACGTTGAACAGGAGGAGGACGACGAGGAGGATCCCCGTCCATCGGAGGGGACCCGCGGGAGCGAAACGCTCCAGGTAATGTCGAAGGATGCCCAGACCCTGGGCGGCGTAGCAGAACGACACGACCAGGGCGGCATTCCAGACCAAGGCTTCCAGGACCGCGGCTCCCCGGAGGGTTGCCAGGATCGGAAGCCGGGCGGCCAGCACGGCCGACCAGGAACCCAGGAAAGCCCAGATGAGCTCGCCGGGCACGGTAAAAGCCGCGAGAGACGGGACCTTCCGGGAGCCGGGGGCATCGGGTCCCGCGGCGCGGGTACCGATCCAGTGGCCCAGGAAGGTGAAGGCGAAGAGCACGGCGGCAAACCCGTCCGCGATGATCCGGCGCGCGGAGGCCAGCATCGTCCCGGGGTCCAGGCTGGACCGGAGGACTGCTCCGGCGTATCCCTCGCCGCCCACCGAGTCCATGGTGCGGGTGACTTCCTCGATGCCCCGGAGAAGGTAGGCTTCCACCTCGGGATCCGCGAAAAGCGAGTACACCGAGGGGGACGCCACCGCCGAGATGACCAGGGATCCCGCCATGACGCGGTAGACAAGCGGCCGCGCCGCCAGGAAATCCGCGTTCACCAGGGCCATGGCCCCCGCGAGCCCCGCGGGAAGGGAGAGCATGAGCAGGAAGCCGCCGGAACCGCCGAGCGGCAGGCCTCGGTACTGCCAGAGCAGCCAGCCGGCGGTGCCGGCCAGGGCGACGGACAGGGAAACCAGGAACGCCCGGTACCCTCCCCGGGACCACGATGTCTGAAGGGGCATCGCGAAGAGGAGGGAGAATACCGTGGACCCGTAGAGGAATGCCGCGACCGCCCCGAGGGCGAGGTATCGGACGTCCAGGGTCCGGGCGCTTTTCGTTTCCATGCCGATCCCGATCCGGCCTACTTGGAGACGAAGGGCAAAAAGGCCAGGGAGCGGGCGCGTTTGATGGCTACCGCGAGGGATCTTTGATGCTTCGCGCAGGAGCCGGTGATGCGCCGGGGAAGTATCTTTCCGCGCTCCGTGACGAAGCGGCGGAGGGTGTCGGGATCCTTGTAATCGATGCGGAGTTTGTTGGTGCAGAATTTGCACACCTTCTTCCGGAAGAAGCCCTTGCGGCCTCCGCGGGGTCCTCCGCGGCCGCCGTCCTCACCGTCGCGCCCGCCGTCCCGGGGCCCGTCCCTGCGGGAATCCTGGTCATCCCGGGGCGGACGCATATCCTCCCGGGGCGGTCGCATCTCTTCCCGGGGCTCCCGGGCGACGGGCGTATCCTGGTTCTCTTTGATATCGGACATGCTGGTCTCCTTAAGTGTTCGTTCGGTTTTTCAGAACGGGATGTCATCCGAGAAATCGTCGGTCTCCGGGGGGCCCGATTCTCCCTTTGCGGGCTGGGTCCGGGGAGCGGGCCTCTCGGGCTGCTCGCGCCCGCCGGGACTTCCCTGCGCGGGAGCGCCACCGCCTTGATAGGAGCCTTCCCGGTTTCCCCCGCCCAGGAGGTTGACCTTGTTGGCGACGATTTTGACCTTGCTGCGGGACTGGCCGTCCTGCTCCCACCGGTCCTGCCGGAGTTCGCCCTCCACGCCGACCATCTTTCCCTTCGTCAGGTACTGGTTGAGGGATTCGGCGCTCTTCCCGAAAAGTTCTATGTCGAAGAAGTTGGCTTCGTCGACCCACTGATCCCCGTTCTTCCTGCGGGTGTTGATCGCGATGCCGAAGGTGCAGATCGGGAAGCCCGAGGGGGTGTACTTGAGCTGGGCGTCGCGAGTCAGGTTTCCCACCAATACGACAACGCTGAAACTGGACATGTTTCGCCGCCCTTCCGCCCGCTAGGCGTCGGCCCGGACGAAGAGGTACCGGAGGATGTTCGGATTTAGTTTGAAGACCTTTTCCGTGGCATCGACGTTTTCGCCGGGGAATTCCATGGCGAAGAGGATGTAGTGTCCCCTCACCTTCTTGCGGATGGGGTACGCCAGGGGCCGGTCGCCCATATCCTCTTCCTTGACGTTCTGGGCGCCCTGCTTGACAAGCTCGGCCGCCACCGATTCTTTCCCCGCCCGGAAGAGTTCTTCTTCCGTCGGGAAAATCGAGACGAGTTCGTAGGATCGCATAGTTCCTCCCTATGGACTTTCGATCCGTCCTCCAGGGGACGGATAAAGAGGCAAGCTACAGTATCAGGAACGGTGAGAAACATCAAGACGGGAGTCCTCCCTTGGGCTTGACTCGGGCGGGAAAGGCGCCGATGCTGGAGCGGGGGGATCATGGCTCAGCAGAAAATAAGGATCCAGGACAATCTCTGGTACGTCCGGCGTCTCGTGTCCCTGGTATCGGACGCCGTGAAGATCCAGCCCGACGCGGAGTTCTTTGCCCCCAGGGTGTTGGATGACGCGGTCTTCGCGGAAAGCGCCCTGCGCAGGATCAAGGAGCTCCTTGAGGCCAGCACGCGCCTCATGGACCGCGCCGAATACCTGGTCCTCCTCTCCCGCAGTGCCCGCTCCCTGGCGGAGGCCGTCTCCGACCTGGCTTCCGGGGACGGCGAGCTCTGCCAGGGCGTCGCGGACCGGAAGGCCCAGATGGATTCGCTTACCCGGGGCCTCAAAGGGCTGGCCTCGGAGATACGGGATCTGGCGAGCGAGGCCATGAACGAGGGGACGGCGGACGGGGACGTTGTATCCGGGGACGAGCTGTCCGAACTCCTGCGGGGCGGGAACCCCGAGTCCTAGCAGGCCGTGAAGCGCCTTGTGACGATGGAACGCACCGCTAGACGTACCGGGAAATCCGGGCAAGGCCGTCCAGGGTCAGGTCGGGCTCCACGAAATCGAACACCTTCGTCAGGGGGGCCACCACCCGGCACAGGCCGCCGGTTGCCACGACCTTGGCCGATTCCCCCAACTCGCGTTTCATCCGGGCCGTGAGGTACTCGACGAGGCCCGTATATCCGTAGACCACTCCGGCCTGGATTGCCTGGACCGTATTCTGCCCCAGTACGGACGGCGGGGGCGCAAGAGGTACGTTGGGCAACTGGGCCGTGTCCCGGGAAAGGGCACCCACGGCCGTGCCCAGGCCCGGGGCGATGGAGACTCCCAGGATCTCGCCGCCGCCGGATACGCAGGTGAAGGTCAGGGCGGTGCCGAAGTCCACCACAATGCAGGCCCCCTTGACCTTCCCGTATGCCGCCACCGCGTCCGCCACCAGGTCCGTACCGATCTCGTCCTGGGCTATCACCCGAACGGGAAGCCGGGAATACAGGGCAGGTCCCAGCACCACCGGTTCCGTCCGGAACAGCCGGAAGACCATGGCGGTGATGGCCCCCGTGAGGGCGGGCACCACGGAACTGATGATGACCCGGTCGATCGCGCCCGCGTCGATGCCCCGTTCGACCAGGATGGCTCGGAATGTGGTGACGTACTCGTCTTCGGTCTTCTTCGCCACCGTCTGGATACGCAGCGTCTCCAGGAGCCTAAGCTCCTCGTACACGCCGCCGACAATATTGGTGTTTCCGATGTCGATCGCCATCAGCATGAGGGGATCATCGACCAGCGGCTCGGGGATGTCAAGGCGGTGAACGGTGAACAGTAAACGGTGAACGGATATGTCTACAGGTTATTGCGGCGTTATCTTCCGATACGGCGAATTCCGCTGATCTCTTAGGCGCCTCCGTTCACTGTTCACCGTTCACAGCCCAATGCTGTACACCTTCATTTTTTTCCTTCATACTCCCCCCATGAGCGACATCATACAGCCCCGGGTTCTGAAGGGATTCCGGGATTTCCTTCCCGAGGCGGAGATCGAGCGCCGGGAACTGACGGTCCGTCTGGAGAAGGTATTCCGCTCCTTCGGTTTCGTGCCTATAGATACTCCCGTATTGGAGTACGCCGAGATCCTCCTGGGAAAGGGAGGGGGCGAGACGGACAAGCAGGTGTACCGGTTCCAGGACCACGGCGGCCGGGACGTGGCCCTGCGCTTCGACCTCACGGTTCCCTTCGCGAGGTTCATGGCCGAGCATGTCGGAGAGCTCTACCTCCCCTTCAAGCGGTATCATATAGCCAAGGTCTGGAGGGGCGAGAATACCCAGCGCGGGCGCTACCGTGAGTTCACCCAGTGCGACTTCGACGTCGTGGGGGCGGATTGCGCGTCCTCGGATTTCGAGACGATACAGGTGATCGCGGATTCCATGACGGCCCTGGGGGTCGAGGATTTCCGGATCCGGGTCAACCATCGGGGGATTTTCAACCGGTTCCTCGCGGCCGCGGGCGCCGCGGAAGCTTCGGCGGAAGTCCTGCGGGCGGTGGACAAGCTCGAGAAGGCGGGGGCGGAGGATGTGCGTACCCTGCTGGCAGCCGCCGCGGGGGCCGGGGCGGCGGACCGGATCCTGGACTTCATCCGGAAGGAGCGGGACTTCCCGGAAACCCTGGCCAAAATCACGGCCGCCGCGGGGGGCCTCAACCCGGACTCCGCCAGGCTTGCCGAGGTCTACGACTGCGCGAAGGCCGCGGGGATAGCGGACCGCCTGGTCCTGGATCCCTCCATCACCCGGGGATTGGATTACTATACCGGGGTCGTATTCGAGACCTACCTGGACGCCCTGCCCGAGATCGGCTCCGTCTGCTCCGGAGGGCGCTACAACGAACTGGCCTCGCT
>JBFZER010000373.1:0-9500 GCA_041306765.1 Spirochaetota bacterium
GATTGGGCGCATGAAGGCATCCCGGGGCCGGCTCCCCTGGCAGTCCCTTCAGGAGCCGGTATCGTCCTTTCCCGGACCCGTGTTGTGTTCCTTCAGCGGTTCCAGCCCCAGACCGCATCGCTTGCAGCTTTCCTGGTACCATGTGAAGGGCGCGCCGCAATTCGGACAGATCCAGCGTCTGGCCTGTTCCTCGCGCCAGGCCTCGAAGCCCGCTTTCCGCATCCGCTCCGCCTGCCGGAACTTCGACTTGATGTGAGGCAGGATGTCTTCCAGGTTTTCCGGGATGTTGGCCCTTCGTTCCGCGACGAGTGCGCAGGGGTACTCGGAGCACAGGACGCAGGCTTCGACGTTCTTCTCCCGGGCGCAGGCCCGGATGACGCATTCCCGGCAGCCCGGCGAAACCAGGTCCGTCTTGCATCCCCTGCAGGCGATGGAAGAAGAGGGATCGATGACTTCCTTCAAGGCCGTCGGAAGGTCCTCCCAGCTCGCGGGTTTCCCCGCCGCGAGCCCGTCCCGATACAGGTTGAGCACCTCGCAGGCGCCGCAGTACAGTCCGCAGTAGGAATCGCCCCGGAAAGTGACCGAAGAGCCCATACCGCCTCCCGATCCGTCGGAATAGTCTCGAGCGAGTATGAGGCACCCGGTTCATCCTGTACAGCCGGCGACCGGATTTCTTCCCGTCCACCGGCGCCGACTCAATCGCTCTCCGCCCCCATCCTTCGGAGTTCCCGGTCCACCTGGTCGAGCCGATCCTGGAGCCGGGCGATTGTCCGCTCTATCCGTGCTTTCTCTTTTTCGAGTCGCTCCGCCGGGTCGGTCTCCGGCGGGACGGCGCGGACCAGGGCTTTGACGGATTCCGGGCTCTTGCCCGCCCGGAAGGCCTCTTCCGCGGCATGCCGCTTGTCCGGGTCCTTCAGGCTCGAGACCAGCTTCATGGCGTCCCAGCCGATCTCGGCCGGCACTTGGAACGAGGCGGCCTTCATGGCCGCCGTGGCGGTGATCCGGGGCAGGCCGAGCACCCGGTCCACGTAATCCTCGAACCGGACCTTGTGGGCACGGCAGAGCCGTTCGGCCTCGATCATGAGCCGGCCGAACTCCAGCATCACCCGGCCGTTCTCCGCCACGCAGGCGGATTTGATCTTTTGCGTGAGATCCGAAAATTCCCGGGAGTCTTCGAAGACGTTGCGGTAGTGCCCGAGGGCCTCGGCCTTTTCCAGGAGCCCGTGGAAGATGGACCAGAACTCGTTGGTATGGGCGCGGCCGGTGTACACGAAACCCGTTCGCTCGCAGTGGAGGTGGTGGGCGTATTCGTGGAGGGCCGTATAGACCAACTGGAGGTCGTCGTCGAAGTTGCGGTTGTGAAGGATGATCTCCCGGGCGGCGGGCTTGTACAGGCCGTTCACCAGGGAGCTCTTCCTGCCGGAAAAAATCACGGAGAACTCGGTTTTCGAATCCTCCACGGACAGGAGGATTTCCTTGACCCGGTCCCTGTTCATCCCGTCACCCCCGGGATCCGATTCTAGCCGGAGGGGCTGCCCGGGACAAGCGCTTATTTCAAGGCCTTCTCCATCTCGGCCGCGTTGAAGCCCAGGATGATCCGTCCGTTCACGTCCAGGACGGGCACTCCCATCTGGCCGGACTTGCGCACCATCTCCTCCGCCCGGCGGGGATCCGCGGCTACGTTGTATTCCTCGAAACGGACGTTTTTCTGCCGGAGCCAGTCCTTGGCCAGGCGGCAATAGGAGCAGCTGGGGGTCGAGTATAGGGTTACAGCCATGACGGACTCCTTCGTGAAAATATATATATTAAAATTAATATATACCAGGGTTTTAGTCAAGAGCGCGATCCGTCGGCGTTGGGATGCCGGCGAAGCCGACCCCCTGAAATTCAACGAAGCCGCAGGCTTCGTTGCCGTTGGGATGCCGGCGAAGCCGGCATCCCAACGCTACTTCTGGGCAATGTACTTCAGGAAATTCCTCGCCAGGATGGTGATCAGGACCGTCCCCGCGATCAGGACCACCGACAGGGCGTTGATCACCGGGGACACCCCGAACCGTATCATGGAGTATACGTAGAGGGGCAGGGTGGTGGACCCGGGGCCTGATACGAAGAATGTGATGACGAAGTCCTCCAGGGACAGGGTAACCGCGGTCAGGAACCCCGAGACGATGCCCGGAACCGACACGGGCAGGATCACCCGAATCAGGGTCTGGCGCTCCGTGGCCCCCAGGTCCCGGGACGCCTCGATGATCGAGTAATCGAACTCGTCCAGCCGGGCCAGGACCATCAGGAACACGAAGGGCAGGTTGAAGGAGGTATGGGCGATGAAGATTGTCAGCAGCCCCAGCTTCATCTGAAGTCCCGCGAAGAAGATCAGCAGGGATACCCCGATGATGATCTCCGGCATTATCAGAGGAAGGAAGGCCACGGCTTGCACATACTTCTTGAACCGGAATTTGTACCAGTTCACCCCGATCGCCCCCAGGGTGCCCAGGCAGGTGGAGACGGCCGCGCTGGACAGGGCGATGATCAGGGAGTTCTCGAAGGCGTGCCACACGTTCCGTTCCTTGAGGAACAGCCGCTCGTACCACACCAGGGAGAATCCGCCCCAGTTCATGCTCTTGGCGGAATTGAAGGAATAGACGATCAGCACGAAAAGGGGCAGGAACAGGAATCCCATGGTCAGGAAAAAGACCGTCCGCGAGAATCCCCTGCCCTTGACGGACCTCACGGCGCCCTCCGTTCCCCGCCGGAGCGCGCGGGATCCCTGGACGGGGAGGCCTTGCCCTGGAGGCGGAACATCAGCCAGAGGCCGGCGGTCGTCACCAGGGTGATGACCATGGAGATCGCGGAGGCCAGGGGCCAGTTCCGGGTTCGGGTCAGTTCCTCCGCGACGAAGTTGCCCAGCATGTAGGATTCCTTGCCGCCCACCAGGAGGGGAACGGCGTAGGCCCCGAAGGTCGGGATGAAGACGAAGAGCACCGCGGTTATGATCCCGGCGCGGATGTTGGGCAGGAGGACCCGGAAGATCGCGCTCCGGCGCGTGCAGCCGAGGTCCCGGGCGGCCTCGAGCAGGGAGAAGTCGAACTTCTCGATCGTGGAATACAGGGGCAGGATCGCGTAGGGCAGGTAGGTGTAGACCAGCACGACGGTGACGGCTACCTGGTTGTACAGGAACTGCACCGGAGAGGCTATTATTCCGGCCCGGATGAAGAAGGCGTTGAGGAAGCCGTTGTTGCCCAGGATGGCGATCCAGGCGTAGATCCGGATCAGGAAATTGGTCCAGAAGGGGATGATCACCAGCATGAGCAGGAGCGTCTTCCGGCTGGACCGGGCCATGTAGTACCCGCAGGGCAGGGCGATGAGGATCGCCAGGACCGTGGTCGCCAGGGATATGCCCAGGGTGTTCAGGGATACCCGGAGGAACACGGAGTTGGCCAGGGAGCGGTAGGCTTCCAGGGAGAACCGGGGCTCCACGCCGCCGTACAGGCCCTTTTCCAGGAAGCTGTAGGCCACGATGACCAGGAGGGGGGCTACGAAGAAGACCGTGAGCCAGACGCCCGCGGGGCTGGCATAGGCGGGGCCGTAGTTGCGCACCCTCCCCGTGGTCTTGCCGGGCCGGGTGCGGACAGCCATGGGCGCCATCAGGACGCTCCCAGGAGGTAGGCGTCGTCGGCGCTCCAGGAGAGGTACACCTTGTCCTTCCACTCGATCTCGGGTCCCTCGTCCGACCAGTTGGCATGCTGCTTGATGACCTTCAGCATGGTTCCCGACTGGTGGCGTACGTAGTACTTGGTACTGGAACCCGAGTAGATGGGCTCGTCCACGGAGCCCTCCAGGAAGTTGATGTCCGTCCTTTTGGCGGGCTCCGGACGCTCGGTGTCGATTCGGATTTTCTCCGGCCGGACCACGACGGAGGCTTTGGTTCCCGGAGCCGGGGGCTTGTCCTCGGTGACCAGGACCCGGCCCAGGCCCGACACGTCCACGGCGACCATGGTGCCCTCCACGGACTCCACGGTTCCCTCGAACATGTTCGTCTCGCCGATGAAGGCGGCCACGAACCCGGTGGCCGGGCTTTCATAGATCTCGTGGGGGGTTCCGATCTGCAGGACCTGGCCGGCGTTCATGACCGCGATGCGGTCGGAGACGGAGAGGGCTTCCTGCTGGTCGTGGGTCACATAGATGAAGGTGATGCCGATCTTGTCGTGGATGGCGTCCAGTTCGATGAGCATGTGCTGGCGCAGCTTGGCGTCCAGGGCCGAGAGGGGCTCGTCCAGCAGGAGGACGCTGGGCTCGTTGATCAGGGCCCGGGCTACGGCCACCCGCTGTTTCTGGCCCCCCGAGAGCTGGGCGGGCATCTTGTCCGCGTGGGAGCTGAGCTGGACGAGCTCCAGGTAATCCGCGACCCGGGAGCGCACCGTCGAGCCGGGGGTCTTTTTCAGTCGCAGCGGGAAGGCCACGTTCTCGAACACCGTGAGGTGGGGGAACAGGGCATAGTTCTGGAAGACCGTGTTGACGTGCCGCTCGTTGGGCGGAAGGGAAAGGACGGAGCTCGAGTCGAGGGAGACGTCGCCCCCGTCGGGATCGTCGAAGCCGGCTATGATGCGGAGGAGCGTCGTCTTTCCGCAACCCGAAGGACCCAGGAGCGAGAAAAACTCGCCCTTCCGGATGACCATGCTGACGTCCCGGAGCGCGGTGAAAGTCCCGAAGCTCTTGGAGACGCCTTGGATGAAGACGTCGCTTCCCTTCAATTCGTTTCGTTTCCCTCCGTAGATGTCCGATGCGATGAAGCTGGGGGAATAATGGCGAAGGGGGGCGAAAAATGCAACATCCCCGGGGCAACTTTTTTCCGAATCCGCAAGCGCCCGGGGCGGTGCCTCGCGGTGCGGCAGGTATGGATCATCCCTCGCCGAGCGTACCCGGGCTGTCCGGGATCCTGGTCTTCCTTCTGCTGTCCTCCGCTGCGCCCTGCCCCGCCTGGGACCCGGGCGGCGGCCCCGCCTCGCATCCGCCGGTTCCGGCGGGCTCCCTGCGGGCCGAAGCCTCCACGGTCGACGGCCTTTCCGCGGGCCTGGACCTGTCCGCGGGGGCCTCGCGGCTTTCCGCCCGGCTCTCGGCCGAGCCCGGGACGGCCCCGTCCCTGGAAATCGGAGGTTCGGGGCCCCTATGGGCGGCCGGTCCGGTCCGGCATCAGGGCCTGGCCCGGGTCCTCGACGATCCGGGCGCGGACGCCTACCTCTTCACGGGAGCCTGGCAGAAGCCCCTCGCCCTGGACTTCGACTCCTCAAGTTTCGGGGCCTTCCTGGGTCGGGAGGCGGGTTTCTGGATACAGGACGCCCGGGAACCCCGCATGGGTCTCTGGGCGGGCACAACCGGGGATCGGGGGATTGTCGCGGGCGCCGCCTTCGCCGGCTCCCTTCTTCCCGCGGAGGCCGGCTTCGACCCCTGGTTTTCCGAGGACCCGGCCCGGCCCGCCCGGCTCCTGGCCGCCGGGGCGGTCTGGGGGGGGTACCGGTTCCGGGACGGCATGGCGCTGGCCTGCGCGGCCCTGTCCGAGGAGGATCGAGGAGACCGGGGCTGGGCCGTCCGGGCGGAATGGGAGCTGTCCGCAAAGAATTTCCTCTGGAGCGGGCGGCTGTCCGGCTCCTCCCCGGGGTGGAAGGGCCTGGGTGGGGAGGGCGCGGATGCCTGGGAGGTCCGGACCGACGCGCTCTGGACCCTGCGGCCCCGGTTCCGCCTGGAGGGCAGGCTGCGCGCCGGCGCAGACCCGGACGGGAATCCGGACTGGGAGGCCCTGGCCCGGGCGTCCCGCAGCGGCCCCCGGGGGCGCTGGGGGCTCGAGCTTGCGGGCTCCGACGCCGAAAGCGATCCTCCCCTGCGCCTGGAACCCGCCCTCTGGGCCGGGTACGAAGGGCGGGCGGTCCGGGCGGCGGCGCGGATGTCCCAGGTCCGGGAGGGGCTTGTCCTTACCCGTACGGAGGTCTCCGCATCCCTGGGCCTGGGACGCCCTTCCCTCCCGGAGCTTCGCCTGGAGGGAGCCCGGCGGTGGACCCCGGAAGGTCCGTGCTGGAAGGCCGGGGCCGCGCTGGAGATCCCTGCAAGCCGGGGCGCGTGGACGGTCCGGGCGGGGACCCCCGGGTGGACCCCCGATTCCGCCCCCCTGCCCTGGGAACTCGCCTTCAGCCTCCGCTCGAGGTTCCCGTGACATCCGCCGCCCGGCTTGCGGATGACGGACCGTTTCCGGGATACTGTATCCCGCCGCAAACATCCGGAACCGGAGGGATCATGGGAGTGGAAGAGGCGCGGGAATATCTGAAGAAGTGGAACCGGGACGGGGATATCCTGGAATTCGACCGGTCCAGCGCGACCGTGGAGCTGGCAGCCCGGGCCCTGGGGGTGGAGCCGGGCCGCATAGCCAAGTCCCTATCCTTCCGAGGCCGGGAGCGGCCCCTTCTGGTCCTGGCCGCCGGGGACGCCCGGATCGACAACAAGAAGTTCAAGGCAACCTTCGGTCTCAAGGCCTCCATGCTCTCCGCGGAAGAGGCCCGGGAGCGGACGGGGCATCCCGTGGGAGGCATCTGCCCCTTCGGGCTGGCTACGGAACTGGACGTCTACCTGGACAAGTCCCTGCGCCGCTTCGACCACGTCTTCCCGGCCTGCGGCAGCGGAAACTCCGCCCTGCGCTGTACCCTGGCCCAGCTGGAGGAATACTCCGCCTCCAAGGCCTGGGTGGACGTGTGCGGATCCTGAGCTAGGCCAGGGGAACGGCCAGCAGGACCGCCCGGGCTTCCACGGCCCGGCCCTCCCCGACGGGACCCAGGCCTTCGTTGGTCTTGGCCTTGACGGACACCGCCCCGAGGTCCATGCCCAGGATCTCCGCCAGGCTCCCGCGGATAGCCTCCCGGTGGGGGCTTAGCCGGGGCTGCTCCAGGATTACCGTGCAGTCCAGGTTGACCGGCCGCCAGCCCGCTTCGCGGAGGAGATCCCGGGCGCTGCGCGCCAGGTCCCGGGAATCCGCGTCCTTCCACTCCGGAGCTCCCGGGGGGAAATGGAGGCCGATGTCGCCCAGGGCAGCCGCGCCGAGCAGGGCGTCGATCACCGCGTGCAGCAGGACATCCCCGTCGGAATGTCCTTCCTCCCCCCGTTCCGAGGGTATCTCAATCCCTCCCAGGAGGAGCCTCCGGCCTTCGGCCAGCCGATGGATGTCCCAGCCTTCCCCGATGCGGAAGGACGGCGCCGCCGGCTCCGCCGGGTGCCCGGGGAGCCGGCCGGGATTCTGCAGGATGCTGTTCATATCGTCCTTTCCAAGGTCGCCGGGGCGGAAGTCCATGTCTTCCCGGTAGGTGATCTTGCGGTTGCCCCGCTCGCCCTCCGTCCAGGCAACGGGGCCGACGTACCGCGCCCAGAGCTCCGCGTCGTCCGTGCAGTCCACCCCCTCCGCCGCCGCCCTGCG
This sequence comes from Spirochaetota bacterium, assembly GCA_041306765.1. GTDB lineage: Bacteria > Spirochaetota > Spirochaetia > Treponematales > UBA12059 > JAAYUR01. The sequence continues at coordinate 7,454 of JBFZER010000373.1, forward strand.
ATGGGCGTCCAGGAGAGGGCCCAGACGAAAGCCCTGGGGCGTCTGGGCGGTGGCCAGGGTCGACCGGGGGGGGTGACGCACCACCAGGCCGTCCGGGGAGATCTCCTTGGGGGTTTCCACCAGCCCCGTGACGGGCACGCAGGCCCCGACCCTTCCGGCCACGGCGGCCACCCGCTCGGCCAAACCCTGGCTGAGCCAGGGGCGGGCCCCGTCGTGCACCAGGACCACCATGTCCTGGACTTCCTCCGGAAGGGACGCGGAGGATCCCGCGGAGGCTTCCGCAGGTGCGAGGGTCCTGGCCAGGGCTTCCAGCCCGAGCCGGACGGAGTCCCGGCGGGAGGGGCCTCCCAGGACGACGACGAAGCGGTCCCCCAGGCGGCTCTCCAGGCTGGCCATGGTCTGGGACGCCAGGGCTCCCCGCAGGCGGACCTCGAAGCCGTCCGGGGCGGTGATGACCAGGGCCGCGAGGCCCGGAAGGCGGTTGAACGCGGACACCGCCCGGTCCAGCACCGCCCGCCCGGCCAGGTCGGCGGTTTCCTTCTTCCCTCCGAAGCGCTCGCCGCGGCCCGCGGCGGTCACCAGGACGGCGACGGGCTCTTTCATACGTGGATGGCCCAGCCCTCGGCGGCCCGGGCAGCCTCCATCACGGCCTCCGAGAGGGTGGGGTGCGCGTGGACCAGGGCGGCGATGTCTTCGGGCAGGAGTTCGGCCGCTTTCGCCAGCAGGAGCTCGTGGATCAGCTCCGTGGCCTCCGCTCCTACGATCGAGGCCCCCAGGATCTCCCGGGTCTTGGGAGAGACCAGGATCTTCACCTGTCCCTCCGATCGGCCCAGGGCCACGGCCTTGCCGACGGCGCGGTAGGGGAACACGGCCTTGGCGTACTCGATCCCCTCTTTCTTCGCACGTTCCTCGGAGAGGCCGAAGCTGGCGATCTGGGGCTCGGTGTAGACGGCGCCGGGCAGGGTGTCCGGGTCGGCGCGTTTGGGGACGTCCCGCCCCGCGATATGCTCCACGGCGATCTCCGCCTCCTTGGATGCCACATGGGCCAGGAGGGGGGAGGCGACCACGTCCCCCGCGGCGTACACGCCCTTCGCGCCGGTTTCGTACCAATCCCCCACGGGGATGAATCCCTTCACGGGGACGATCCCCACCGAGTCGAGGCCGATTCCGTCGGTGTTGGGCTGGCGGCCCACGACCACCAGGACCTTGTCCACCGTCTCCTCGCGCCGGCTTCCCTCCGGGCCTTCCAGGACGACCGTCGCCCCGGAGGGTCCCTTGGCCAGGGAAAGGGCCCGGGTCCTCACGTGCACCTCGATGCCGCGCTTCTTGAAGGAGCGTTCCAGCACCGCGGTGGTCTCGGCGTCCTCCATCGGCAGCAGGTGGTCCAGCATCTCCACCAGGATGACCTTGACGCCGAAGGAGGACATGATATGGGCGAACTCGCAGCCGATCGCCCCGCCGCCCAGGATGAGGACCCTACCGGGCAGCTCCGTGAGCATCAGGGCCTCGTCGGAGGACAGGACCGCCCGCCCGTCCACCTCGAAGCCCGGTACGCTCTTGGGCCGTGAGCCCGTGGCCAGGAGGATGCTCCCGCCCTTCACCCTGCGGCCGTCCTCCAGCTCGATCTCCGAGGGACAGGCGAGCTTGCCCGTGCCCGGGATGACGGTTACGCCGTTCTTCTTCATGAGGAACTGGACGCCCTTTGACATGGTGTCCGCCACGGACCGGGACCGTTCGAAGGCTTTGCGGTAGTCGAAGCCCGATCGGTCCACGGACAGGCCCAGGGCTTCCAGCTCGGGGACGGTGGTGAAGACCTCCGCCTGGTGGATCAGAGCCTTGGAGGGTATGCAGCCGATGTTCAGGCAGACCCCTCCCAGCTTGCCCTTCTCGATCACGCAGGTCCTGAGTCCCAGCTGGGAGGCCCGAATGGCTCCCACGTAGCCTGCGGGGCCGGAGCCCAGGATCACCAGGTCGAATTCGGGGTCGCTCATCCTTGTTCCTCCGTGATTACAGGGCGATAAGTTCACGCACCGCTTGCTCGATGCGC